>JAUNIU010000252.1 GCA_030523265.1 Eubacteriales bacterium
ATCATTCTCTTTCTCTGTTATATGTAAATAAACAGATAATTCCTCCATTCCCCGAACATACTCAATTCCCTCTTGCTTGATCAAATTGTCCTCGGAAAGTTCGTTCGTTTTCCATAAGGCAATATCCGGATATCTTACATAGCTAATACATGGCGTCGCATTACCAACCGTAATACTATAGTATCCAACTTTTGATGGTCCAAAATTAACTAACTGTGGATAATTTGCATTTGCACTCACCTGTCCGGTCACTACTGTCCCCTCATTTTCATCGGAAGCACCTAAATATGATACCACAAGGTCTTTGGCTGCCACGGAAGAAATCGTATATTTTGACAAATCAATGATTTCTCCCTCTTCATCATAGATACTATCCACATCTTTTACCAACGCAAAGGATCTGAAATCGATATCTCCATACTCGCATTCGCAATATTGGGTATAAGGAATCAGATTTCCATCACCGTCTATCGGCTGACCAGCTTCATCCATCCGCAACACATCCTGATCCGTATTCTCATCATACTAAAAGTCTAACCATTCTCTGGTCACCACCGTATCTGCCGATGCCTGTGTTTTCGCCGTCAGGCCAAATATCATGCACACAGAAAACAGTGTGATACCACGCAATACTTTTTTCATATTTTACCTCCTGTTCATAAAAGACGCCAACGCATTATCAATAATATCGACATATTTTTGACATATCTTTAGTACACACAAACAACAAAAAGATCCATATTTCATTTCTGAAATATAGCCCTCTTCTTACCGCATCAGAAAAATTATTTTCTTAAACCTAACTTCTCAATCAACTGACGATATGCTTCCAAGTCCTTTTTCTGCAGATATGCTAACAGGTTACGTCTCTGACCAATCATCTTTAACATACCACGTCTGGAATGATGATCTTTCTTATTTACCTTTAAGTGCTCTGTCAGCTCACGGATACGCTCTGTCAAAATAGCGATCTGTACCTCTGGAGAACCTGTGTCCTCAGGTGTACGTCCATAAGTCTTGATAATCTCTGCTTTTTTCTCTTTGCTAATCATGTTTCAAATCCTCCTATTATTTGATTCTGTTTTCACCAACCACCAGGAGACGGACGGAGATTCCAGTCTCTGAGTGACGGTACTGACAACTCGATTAATATACCATATCCCGACATAAAAGTAAAGACTTTTCTTTTAAAACCTGTAGAATCCCTGGTCTGTCACAATCGCATCCACCTTTCGGTCATGTGCTTCTGCTCCGATCTGATCCACCACCTGAAAATCAAAGGCATACGCCAGGGTGTAAAGGTCTGCGCCCTTATGCAGCTCCAGATATTTATCATAATAACCGGCACCATAACCTACCCGGTTTCCTGCGCGGTCAAACGCCAGTCCCGGTATCAGCATCACCCCATGTTCTGCTGCCACCACTTCTCCATCCACCGGTTCTAAGATCCCCATGGATCCCGGCTGCAGATCCTGCCATGCATGGATCTCTACAAACTCCATCACAGTCCCCTCTACTCTCGGCACCGCGATGCGCTGTCTTCCCTGCTTTAGTAAACTCCGAATCAATTCCCATGTATCGATCTCGGTGCGGCAGGAAACAAAGGGATAGACCCAATCTGCCCGGTGCAATTCCGGGATAGATAACAAACGTGTCAATGCCTGTGACTGCATGTCCGCTCTTTCCTCTGCCCCCAAAGCCTTGCGCCTGGCTCGCATTTCCTCCCTTGCCACTGCTTTCTCCATCCGAATCCTCCATGCCGCTTCCGGCGGCTACATAATAAAAATATTAGTGCCCTCTCTTTTTCCTTTTTTTGAGATCCACCACGGTTCCGTCGGGATTCACCACAGTCACATGATCCAATTGGTTGCGCAGGTTGTTTTTCACGGAATCAATATATTCCTGACGCAATTCCTTCTGTTCCTTTTGTTCTTCTTCGGTCAATCCCTCCGCTTTCATCTTGTGATATAGTTCATTAATTCTGGCAATCTTTTTATCATCCATACCTTTGTCCCTGACCGGAAATACGTATTCCGGTTATCCCTTCCTGTTATAATTTTTATATAGCATTATAGCACACAATTCCCTTGCCGCCAAAGACAACCCCGGATTACAGCCTATTCTCTCTGTGCCAGGATCTGTTCTGCCACCCGGATGCCATCCATCGCAGCCGAGGTGATTCCTCCGGCATAACCTGCTCCCTCTCCACAGGGATATAACCCCCGCACAGAGGACTGCAATGTCTCATCCCGTACGATCCGAACGGGAGAAGAAGTCCTGCTCTCGACCCCGGAGACCACCGCATCTTTCCTGCCATATCCGGCGATCCGGCGATCAAATGCCGGGATACTCTCAGCAATGGCATCCCCCACATAAGAAGGCAAAATCTCCCGGACATTTGTCAGCGTATACGCGCCACACAGATCCGGCTCCACCCCGCCGATAGTCTGGCTGGGTAGATTCTCCAGATAATCTCCCAACATCTGTACCGGGATTTTCCCCTGTCCCTGTGCATAAGCCGCTTCTTCCAGACGACGCTGAAACTCCATCCCGGCTAACACATCTTCCCCACCATAATCCTCCGGAGATACCGTCACCACGATGGCACTATTGGCGTTGCGCCCTGCTCTGGCATAATGACTCATTCCATTCACCACTAATCTTCCCGGCTCCGATGAAGCATTGACCACCTGCCCTCCCGGACACATACAGAAGGAATACACACCACGCCCGGATTCGGTCGTATAGGTAAGTTTATAATCTGCTGCCCAAAGTTTATCGTACCAGTCCCCATACTGGTTACGACCGACCATCTCCTGTGGATGCTCCATCCGCACTCCGATGGCAAAAGACTTCGCTTCCATGGGGATTCCCTGCGCCTGTAACATAGCAAACGTATCTCTGGCACTGTGCCCTGTGGCTAAGATCACGGTATCTGTCTCATATTCTCTGGTCTGCCCCTGCTGTACATAACGAATCCCTGCGACCCGATTCTCCCGGATCAACAATTCGCAGAATCTGGTGTCAAACCACACCTCGGCACCCAAATGGATAAGATAGTCCCGCATTGCTTTTACCACGGTTCCCAGTCTGTCTGTCCCGATATGTGGTTTTTGAAGATATAGGATTTCCTCGGGTGCACCAAAC
>JAUNIU010000253.1 GCA_030523265.1 Eubacteriales bacterium
GATCAATAACTCTTTAACACCATTGGCATTGGCACCCGGCGTATTGAATACTACGATACCTTTTTCTGCACATTTATCCAATGGAATATTGTTGACACCGGCACCTGCTCTGGCAACGGCACACAGATTATCGGATAGTTCCATATCATGCATGGCAGCACTGCGCACTAACACTGCCTCTGCCTCTGCCACATTTTCTGTCTGCACATAATCTTCTGTAAAATTATCTAAACCAATCTCCGCGATTGGATTTAAGCATGTATACTTCACCATTACGCATTTTCCTCCTCAAATTTCTTCATGAAAGCAACCAGTTTTTCCACACCTTCGATTGGCATCGCATTGTAAATGCTGGCTCTCATACCACCTACGGTACGATGTCCCTTTAAGTTGACAAAACCTGCCTCTGCTGCTTCCTTGACAAATTTCGCGTCCAGATCTGCATCCCCTGTCACAAATGGTACGTTCATCAAAGAACGGGATGCCGGTTCCACAGTACCCTTAAACATCTCACTCTGATCCAGGAAATCATACAGGATTTTTGCTTTCTCTTCATTATGCTTCTTCATCGCCTCTAAGCCACCCATCTTCTTGAGCCACTGAAATACCTTACCACAGATATAGATGCCATAGGCTGGCGGCGTATTATACAACGAATCTGCATCCGCATGTGTCTTGTACTGCAGCATCGTCGGTGTTCCCGGTAATACATCCTCCGTAATCAGATCCTCACGGATAATCACGATCACCACGCCGGCCGGTCCTATATTCTTCTGAACACCACCGTAGATCACACCATATTTGGTAACATCTACCGGTTCTGATAAGAAGCAGGAAGATACGTCTGCCACCAGTGTTTTCCCTTTGGTATTCGGCAGTTCCTTATACTTGGTTCCATAAATGGTATTATTCTCACAGATGTATACATAATCAGCATCCTCTGAAATCGGAAGATCCGAACAATCCGGAATATAAGAGAACGTCTTATCCTCAGAAGAAGCAATCTTATTTGCCTTACCGTACTTAGACGCCTCCTGCCATGCTTTCTTAGCCCACTGACCGGTCACGATATAATCTGCTACACCGTTCTTCATCAGATTCATAGGAATCATGGCAAACTGCTGGGAAGCGCCACCCTGCAAAAACAGTACCTTATAGTTATCCGGAATATTCATCAGATCTCTTAAATCCTGTTCTGCGGTCTTGATGATGTTATCATATACCTTGGACCGATGGCTCATCTCCATCACGGACATACCGCTGCCCTGATAATCCAACATCTCATCTGCTGCTTCCTGCAACACTTCTTCCGGCAACACAGCCGGACCCGCTGAAAAATTATACACTCTGCTCATTTTGTTTCTGCCTCCTTAATGTAAAAAACTGAATAATAATATATCTATGACAACATCCGGTGTAAAATCTTATGCCGTATGTTGTCATCTGTTAAGCTACAAAAGCCTAATCTGCCTGACTAACGGCGTTCCTCCTGCTCCTGTCTCTTAAGATCCTTCTCATCAAAACAATCTTCCAGATCTTTGCCTGGAGCAACCATCGGGAATACCTTATCATCACT
Organism: Eubacteriales bacterium; assembly: GCA_030523265.1. Lineage (GTDB taxonomy): Bacteria > Bacillota > Clostridia > Lachnospirales > Lachnospiraceae > Butyribacter. Next base: position 1,577 of record JAUNIU010000253.1, read on the forward strand.
CTCGATCACACATTCGATTACCACCGGAACTCCTGCTGCCATCGCCTCTTTCAAGACAGGCTCCACTTCTTCCTTCTTCGTGATGCGATATGCCTTGGCACCCAATGCTTCGGATAATTTCACATAATCCACCTGGTCATTTAACACTGTATTCGAATATCTCTTGCCGTAGAACAACGTCTGCCACTGCCGTACCATACCCAATACCTGATTATTGAAGATAATTTCCACAATCGGAATATTGTAACGGCTTGCCGTAGCGATCTCATTCATATTCATGCGAAAACATCCGTCACCTGCAATATTTACCACCGTCTTGTCCGGACAGCCAAGTTTTGCACCTATGGATGCCCCCAAACCATATCCCATGGTTCCTAAGCCACCGGAGGTGATCAGTGTTCTAGGTCTTAAATAATCATAATACTGTGCTGCCCACATCTGGTGCTGTCCCACTTCTGTACAGATAATGGCATCACCACCTGTGATTTCATTTAATTTCTCCATAATATATGGACCGGTCAGACCGGAATCATCATAGGTCATTGGCAAAGCGTCTTTGCGCGCCATCACCTTATCAAGCCATTCTTTATGATACATTTGCTCCATACGAGAATTTATTACATCCAGCACAGATTTCACATCCCCGATAATGCTCATGTCCACCAGGACATTTTTGTTAATCTCTGCCTCATCCACATCAATCTGAATAATGGTGGCATTTTTGGCAAAGTTGGCGGTATTGCCTGTCACACGATCCGAGAAACGGGAACCGATCACTACCAACACATCACACTCAGACACACTTAAGTTCGCGGTCTTAGTGCCATGCATTCCTAACATCCCCACATAATAATCATCCGTTCCAGGAAAAGCACCTTTTCCCATCAAAGTATCCGTCACCGGTGCATCTATCTTTTTGACAAATTCCATCAATTCCTTATCCGCACCTGCGATCACCGCACCACCACCGACGAAAACCATCGGTTTCTGCGCCTTGCGCAATACTTTAATCGCCTGGTCAATCACCGATTCATCAATCTTATCCGCAGAGCGCGGGATAATCTTTGGAGTCACCGGGGAATACTCTGTCTTATCACTGGTGGCATTTTTGGCAATATCCACCAATACCGGACCCGGACGCCCTGTCTGTGCGATCTCAAATGCGCGTCTCAAAGTATCTGCCAGATCATCCACCTCTTTTACCAGAAAGCTATACTTTGTGATTGGCACCGTCACACCTGCGATATCCACTTCCTGAAAAGAATCCTTCCCAAGCAATGCTTTGCCAACATTACAGGTGATCGCCACCAATGGCACCGAATCCATATACGCCGTAGCTATCCCTGTGACCAAGTTGGTGGCTCCCGGTCCGCTGGTTGCCATACACACACCCACCTTGCCGGTAGCCCGTGCATATCCGTCCGCTGCATGGGATGCCCCCTGCTCATGGGACGTCAATACATGACGAATCTCATTTTGATGACGGTATAACTCATCATATATATTTAGGATTGCACCGCCCGGATAACCAAATACGGTGTC
>JAUNIU010000024.1:0-7508 GCA_030523265.1 Eubacteriales bacterium
AGGTGATTCGGACAGTTCATCAAAAGCAGATACCGTTTTTGGGCATTTGTCTGGGATTACAACTGATGTTTGAGGAAAGCGACGAGACACCGGGAGTACAGGGGTTGGGGCTTTTGCCCGGCAAGATCTGTGCCATTCCACCGAAGGCGGGGTATAAGATTCCACATATGGGATGGAATTCGATACGGATTCGTGAGGGGGCACGACTATTTCAGGGGATTCCGCAGGATGCCTATGTGTATTTTGTACATTCCTTTTATTTGCAGGCGGCAGACGAGTCCGATGTGGCGGCAACGACAGAATATATTGTCGGGATTCATGCTTCGGTAGAACATGGCAATACCTTTGCCTGTCAGTTTCATCCGGAGAAAAGTGGTGATATTGGATTAAAGATATTACAAAACTTTTGTAGTCTATAAGAGGGAGGAAGATCATGTATACGAAAAGAATCATTCCATGTTTGGATGTCAATAACGGTCGCGTAGTAAAGGGAGTTAATTTTGTGGATTTAAAGGATGCGGGAGATCCTGTGACAGTGGGGGCTGCCTATGGAGAGGCGGGAGCGGATGAACTGGTCTTTCTGGACATTACAGCATCTTCGGATGCAAGAGCAACCAAGATTGATATGGTACGCCGTGTGGCTGAGACCGTATTTATCCCATTTACTGTGGGAGGCGGTATTCGGACCATTGACGATTTCAGACTGGTGCTTCGGGAAGGTGCGGATAAGGTTTCGGTAAATTCCGCAGCGATACAAAATCCCAATCTGATCTCAGAAGCAGCACTTAAGTTTGGAAGCCAGTGTGTGGTAGTGGCGATTGATGCGAAACGCAGACCGGATGGTGGTTGGAACATATACAAAAATGGCGGACGGGTGGATATGGGAATCGATGCCATTGAATGGGCGATGGAAGCAGACCGACTGGGGGCAGGGGAAATCTTGTTGACCAGTATGGATTGCGATGGGACCAAAGATGGATATGATATCGAATTGACTAAAATGGTATCGGACCATGTATCCATACCGGTGATTGCTTCCGGCGGAGCTGGTAAACTGGAGCATTTTAAGGAAGCGTTTACAGAAGGAAATGCGGATGCTGTCCTGGCGGCATCATTATTTCATTACAAGGAACTGGAGATCCGGGAAGTGAAAGAATACCTTCGGAAGGAAGGAATCAGCGTCCGTTTATAGCAGATAAAATCTGTTTGGTTGGCTCGGTATCGATAGGATGCCGGAGGCAGGGAAGCAGCAAAGGAGGAATATAACATGGCAATGATTACAAATGACTGGTTGGATGCCATCAGACCGGAATTTGGGAAACCTTATTACCGGGAACTGTTTGAGTTTGTAAAGGAGGAATATAGCAGGGTTGTGGTATATCCACCGGCGGATGATATATTTAATGCATTTCATTTTACACCGTTGTCACAGGTTAAAGTCCTGATTTTGGGACAGGACCCATATCATAATGTACATCAGGCGCATGGGCTGAGTTTTTCCGTGCCGGTGGACCAGCAGGAGATACCGCCGTCTTTACAGAATATCTATCAGGAATTACACGATGATTTGGGTTGTGAGATCCCGGATAATGGATATCTCAAAAAGTGGGCTGATCAGGGCGTGTTGCTGCTAAATACCGTGTTGACGGTGCGGGCGCATCAGGCGGGTTCACATCAGGGGAAAGGCTGGGAACAGTTTACGGATGCGGTGATTCAGGCGGTGAATGCACAGGACCGTCCGGTGGTCTATTTGTTATGGGGCAAGCCGGCACAGTCCAAGGCGCGGATGCTGACCAACCCAAAGCATTTGGTGTTAAAAGCACCTCATCCCAGTCCTTTGTCCGCGTATCGCGGTTTCTTTGGCTGCAAACATTTCAGCCAGGCAAACGATTTTCTGGAAGCCCATGGTGTAGCGCCGATTGACTGGCAGATCGAGGACAGACAATAAGTAGTGCACATAGATTTTTTATCCCTTTTATGCTACAATGGTTGCGGAAATTATTTGTGGCAGAATATAAGACGTCGAAGCGAGTTTGGTAAGATGAGGGAGGTATTAGGCGCGGATGGATACCAACATAAATGCAGTGAATCAGGTAAATATGAATGGAGTGCCATCAGATCTGGTGTTTGGTCTGGACATTGGGACTCGCAGCATCGTAGGAACAGTTGGGTATAAAAATAGAGAAGAAAAGTTCATTGTGGTGGCACAGGCGGTGATCCCGCATGACACGCGTGCTATGTTAGATGGACAGATCCATGATATTGCCAAGGTGGCAGATACCATTGTGAAAGTAAAGGAACGTCTGGAGGAAATGACCGGACGGACTTATCGGGATGTGTGTATCGCTGCGGCTGGTCGTGTTTTGAAGACGATCGAAGAAGAAGCAGAGGTGGTATTTGGTGCAGAAACCGTAGTTACCAATGAACATGTATATTCTCTGGACATGCTGGCAGTGGAAAAAGCGCATGCCAGACTGCGGGAGCAGGAGGGGGAGGATATCCGTTTCTATTGTGTGGGTTATTCTGTGAAGCAGTATTATCAAAATGATTATCCGATTTCTAATCTGGAGGGACATAAGTGTAATAAAGTAAAGACGGAATTAATTGCAACCTTTTTGCCGGATGAGGTGGTGGATGGGTTGTATGCCGCAGTGGAGAGAGCCGGCTTGTATGTATCGAATCTGACATTGGAGCCAATTGCTGCTATCAATGTGGCGATCCCGGAGCGGTTCCGTTTGCTGAATATTGCGCTGGTGGATGTGGGGGCCGGTACCTCCGATATCTCCATCACCCGGGATGGCAGTATTATCGCCTATGGCATGATTCCTGCTGCCGGAGATAAATTTACGGAATGTCTGGCAAAGCATTATCTGATGGATTTTCAGGAAGCAGACCGCTTAAAATGTGCCAGTACCTTGCAGGATGAGGTGGAATTTCATGATATTATGGGCTTGCCGATGACAGTGTCTTCTGCTGAAGTGGCGGAGGCGGTCAAGGAGACAGTACAGTCCATTACCAAGAGTGTGGCAGATAAGATCATTGAATTAAATGGGGACAGGACAGTCAGCGCGGTATTTGTCGTGGGTGGCGGAGGTAAGATCCGCGGCTTTATCGAGTCCCTGGCGGAATATCTGGATTTGCCGAAGGAACGTGTGGCTTTGCGCGGTACGGAAGTATTGGGTGGCGTGACGTTCCTGCAGGAGGATGTTCAGGTGGATTCTCTGTTGGTGACACCGATCGGGATCTGTTTGAACTACTATGAACAAAGAAATAACTTTATATTTGTCTATATCAATGAAGAGCGCATTCGTCTGTATGACAACAATCGTTTGACGATATTGGATGCGGCATTACAGATAGGTCTGCCAAACGAAGAGTTATTCCCGCAGAGGGGGGATGCGGTCAATTATACCATCAACGGGGAACGCCGTATGTTACGGGGGGAACCGGGGGAAGCTGCAGTGATCCGGTTAAATGGAGAGGAGACTGGTATCAGCACGCCGATTGGACAAAATGACGTGATCGAAGTGATTCCATCCACCAAAGGCAAAAGCGCTGTGCTGGAGATCGGGGGACTGGCGGAATACAAGTCCACACTCAGCTATTATGTCAACGGTAAATTAGTGACCTGCCCGCGCTTGGTGTCCGTGAATGGAAATCTGGTATCCGAGTATTATGAGATTCAGGACGGAGATGTCATAGAGGTGCGTGATTACTATACCTTGCGTCAGGTCCTGGAATTTATGGATGTGACCATCGAAGGCATTGCAGAGGTCAATCATTTGCCTGCGATGGCAGACACCAAGGTGTATGAAAACTTTTCCGTAGATTTTGTGATCGGGGAACCGATGCTGCGAGGGGAAGCCCCGGTAGTGGAGGAGATTGTTCCCGGGGAAAATGCAGTGGGGATCGGACCAGAGGGGGCGGTAGAACCTGCCATCGAAGAGACTCTGCCAACCGAGGAACCCGTGCTGGAAATGCAATCCGTTCCAAGTCAGGAAGCTGTGGTGGAACCACAGGGAGAACCATCACAGGAGCCGATGATGGAAGAAATCTTGCCGACGGAAGAGCCGGTTCCGGTAACACAGACGGATAAGACGGTGCAGACAGCTACGGATCAAATTTCCATTACAGTGAATGGAGATCCGGTGGTATTAAAGGGAAAAAACAGCTATATCATGGTGGATGTGCTGGATTTTTATCCGATTGATACGTCAGTGGCACACGGAGAACGGCTGGAGATCATGAAAAACGGCATTGACAGCAATTTCACCGAACCGGTATTTGACGGAGATGCTGTGATTATACAATGGGTGAACTAAAACGATAGAAATGAGGAAGAACATGAAGGTTTGTAGTATTGCCAGTGGCAGCAGTGGCAACTGTACCTATATTGAGGATGGCACAAAACATATATTGATTGACGCAGGTGTCAGCCGGAAACGCATTGTGGAAGGCATGAAAAAGATTGGTGCGGATCCGGCAGAACTGGATGCGATTTTCGTAACGCATGAGCATATCGATCACATTCAGGGGATACCTATGATGGTCAAACAATTTGATATACCGGTCTATGCTACGGCTGGTACTTTGGATGGGATACGGGCAAAAGATACCAAGGGTATACTGCGGATGGAGCAGTTGTTTCAGCTGTATCCGGATCAGACAGTGGATCTGGGGTCGATGCATATTACACCATATCATATCTCTCACGATGCGGCAGATCCGGTGGGGTATACTGTGGAGTCCGGCGGGTATAAAGCCAGTATCGCCACTGATTTGGGAGTCTATGATGCGTATACGGTGGAACATCTCAACAACAGCGATGTATTATTGCTGGAAGCCAATCATGACATTAGTATGCTGGAGGCGGGCGCCTATCCCTATCCCCTCAAATGTCGTATTTTAGGTGAGAGAGGACATCTCTCCAACGAAGATTCCGGCAGATTGTTATGTCAGCTGATGGGCAGCAAGCTCCGTTACGCTTTTTTGGCCCATTTATCCAAGGAAAACAACTACCCGGATCTGGCATATCAGGCGGTGAAGTGTCAGATTTGGGAGGAAATGGGAACCGAGGAGCTGCCATTTGCGTTGGAGGTGGCAAACAGAGATCAGCCATCAAGGCTGGTCACATTATAAAATAAGTGGTACACTTTTAATGGGTGTCTGAAATAATACGAATTGTGTCGTCAGATGGCGGCGGATTGGAGATTAGCATGAAAAAGATAGTGATTACAGTAGTAGGCAAGGACAGTGTTGGCATCATCGCAAAGGTATGTACGTATCTGGCAAATAATGCCATCAATATTTTAGATATCTCACAGACGATTGTGGATGGGTTTTTTAATATGATGATGATCGTGGATGTGGCAGACTGTACCAAGGATTTTGGCACGGTGGTGGATGAGATGGAACAGATTGGAGACGAGATGGGATGCATCATCAAGGCGCAGAGAGAGGAAATCTTTAACGAGATGCATCGTATCTAGGATAACGTATATCAAAAGATAGATTGCCTTGGAGACATCCTATCAGGATCAGAGGCATAAAAAGAAAGGGAAATGAGTATCATATGATTAACATAAATGAGGTTCTAGAGACCAATGAAATGATAGAAAAAGAGAATTTAGATGTTCGTACCATCACGTTAGGGATCAGTCTCTTAAACTGCATTGATAGTGATTTGGAACGTCTGAAAGAAAAGATATACAATCGCATCACATCCGTGGCGAAGGATCTGGTGCCGACCGGACTTGCCATCGAAAAGGAATTTGGTATTCCGATTGTTAATAAACGTATATCAGTCACCCCGATTGCTTTAATTGGCGGTTCTGCCTGTAAGACATCCGAAGATTATGTACAAATTGCACAGGTATTAGATCGTGCGGCGAAGGAAGTAGGTGTGAATTTTCTGGGTGGATACAGTGCATTGGTCTCCAAGGGGATGACAAAAAGCGATGAACTGTTGATCCGTTCGATACCGCAGGCACTTGCCACCACAGATTATGTCTGTAGTTCGGTCAATCTGGGGTCCACCAAGACCGGTTTAAATATGGATGCCGTAAAGCTGATGGGAGAAATCGTATTAGAGACAGCCAAAGCCACCGCAGATAAGGATAGTATTGGCTGTGCCAAGCTGGTGGTATTTTGCAATGCACCAGATGATAATCCGTTTATGGCAGGGGCGTTTCATGGTGTGACAGAGGCCGATGAGATTATCAATGTGGGTGTCAGCGGACCAGGCGTGATGCGCAAGGCACTGGAGTCTGTGCGGGGTACTGATTTTGGGACACTTTGTAACAAGGTGAAAAAGACGGCGTTTAAGATTACCCGCGTCGGACAGTTGGTGGCAAGAGAGGCATCGGAACGATTGGGGATTCCGTTTGGCATTATTGATTTGTCATTAGCACCGACTCCTGCCATCGGCGATAGTATTGCGGATATCTTTGAGGAAATGGGATTAGAGAGAGCGGGAGCACCGGGAACTACCGCAGCATTAGCTCTTTTAAATGACCAGGTAAAAAAAGGCGGTGTCATGGCTTCTTCTTATGTGGGTGGCTTAAGCGGTGCATTTATCCCGGTTAGCGAGGATCAGGGGATGATTAATGCCGTAGAGGATGGTGCACTGACATTGGAGAAATTAGAGGCAATGACCTGTGTATGTTCTGTGGGGCTGGATATGATTGCGATTCCTGGGGATACTAAAGAGACCACCATCGCTGGAATTATTGCCGATGAGATGGCCATCGGAATGGTCAACCAGAAGACCACAGCAGTCCGCCTCATTCCGGTGATCGGAAAACAGGTGGGAGAGACGGTGGAATTTGGCGGTTTATTAGGGTATGCACCTATCATGCCGGTGAACCAGTTTGACTGTAGTGCGTTTATTAACCGTGGAGGGCGTATTCCTGCGCCGATTCATAGTTTTAAAAATTAAGATACATAGGACCTCTGCTCCTGGAAGTGGCAGAGGTTTCTTCGATATGCAGGTGCGGCGTTTCATCCAAAAATGTGTTATCTGGAAAGCTGCATGAGAAAGATACAGAAAGGAAAGATATGGAGAAGGAAACAAAGTCAGGGGCACAGGAGCAGGAAGTAAAGCAGGAGCAAATAGAGGAACCGCAGGTGGAAAAAAGCCGGAGAAAGTTGCCGTTAGCCGCCAGGATAGCCATAGGTGTGCTTGTGGCAGTGCTGGTGATCGGTGCAGCAGGCTATGGTATATTTAATTATTACTATAACCAGATGAACATCCAAAAGGCAGAGGATGAGGCACCGGCGGATGTGGAATATTTTGAGACCGATGAAAATACTGGTAATTTGGAGGAATTAGATCCCAACAGTATCCAGTTGGATAGTGCTACAGCTGTAGAAAACTCCAAAGAAGTGGTGAATATATTGCTGTGTGGTGAGGAGGCCATCGGCGGTGGACGTGGCAGGACCGATAGTATCATGATTGCCACCATCAATGGCAAGGATAATAAACTTAAACTGACTTCCATCATGCGTGA
>JAUNIU010000024.1:7518-18998 GCA_030523265.1 Eubacteriales bacterium
GCGTGACACCTATGTGAAGATACCGGGATACACAGATAATAAGATTAATGCCGCCTATCATAATGGCGGAATGAAGAGTCTGCTCAAGACCATTAAGACTAATTTTGGTATTGAGGCAGATGGATATGTGTTGGTTAATTTCGATTCGTTCCAGCAGATTGTGGACGCGGTGGGAGGAATTGATATCACGCTGGATGAGAAAGAGGTAGAATATCTAAATAGCACCAATTATATCTCGGATACATCCAATCACAATCTGACGGTAGGAAAAAATCACATGAATGGAAATCAGGCTTTGGGATTTGCCAGAGTGCGTTATGTGATGCGGGATGGAGAATATGGTGATTTTGCCAGAACGCTGCGGCACCGGACGGTGATGCAGGCGTTATTTCAGCAGGTCAGTGACAAATCCACGCTGGAGCTGATTGCCATGCTGCCTAAGATTTTGCCGCTTCTGACTACTAATATAGAAAAGGACGATCTGGTAAAATATATTACCATGGGTGTCAGAGTGCGGGAACAGGATTCCAAGATCAAGACCCTGAATGTGCCGGTGGAGGGGGCATATAAGATTACCCGTGCCAGAGGGATGTCTATTATTCTGCCGGAACCTTTGTCCAAGAGTGTGGACAAAATGCAAAAATTTATCTATGGCAGTGCGTTAAAGCAGAGTGAAGAACAGGAGACCACAGATGCCAAGATTACTGTAGGTCAGTGATGTTTAGGAGCCGTTAATAGCAAAAGGGACAGGATAGAGGTTTGAGCGGTGGCGGAGGACCAATATTTTAACCGGAAATGGAGGGAGAATATGGAAGAATTTGTGTTGAGTTGTTGTTCTACAGCCGATCGCAGTAAGCAGTTTTTTGATGACCATGGGATCATTTATGCCTGTTTTCATTATCATATCGGGACGGAAGAGTTTGTGGATGATCTGGGACAGAGTGTGACCTTTGAAGAGTTTTATGATAAGATGAGAAATGGTGCGGAACCGGAAACTTCACAGGTCAACAGTGATGAATTTATTACTCTTTGGGAACCGGTTTTACAGTCCGGGAAAGATATATTGCATGTGAGTTTATCCTCTGGAATATCCGGGGTCATCAATTCCGCAAATATCGCGGCACAGGAGATGAATGAGAAATATCCGGATCGCAAGGTGTTGGTAGTAGATTCTCTGGGTGCTTCTGCCGGATATGGTTTATTTATGGATTATCTGGCGCAGCAAAGGGATCAGGGAAAGAGTCTGGAGGAAGTATATCAGTGGGCAGAGGAGCATAAACTATATGTGCAGTCCTGGTTTTTCTCCACCGACCTGACAAATTATGTCCGGGGTGGCAGGATATCACCAACCAGCGCGATTTTGGGAACGGCACTGGGGATTTGTCCGCTGTTAAATGTGGATTCGATGGGGAAACTGATTCCGAGAGCCAAGATACGCACAAAGAAAAAGGTCATTCGTGAGATAGTGAAGCGAATGGAGCAGTACGCGGAAAATGGCACGGAATATGCCGGCAAGGCGGCGATTAGCTATTCTGCCTGTCTGGAGGATGCAGAGAAAGTTAGGGATCTGATTCAGGAGACGTTTCCCAATATTCAGGAAATTAGTATGGATAGTATTGGTACCGTGATCGGCTCGCATACAGGGCCGGGGACCGTGGCATTGTTCTTTATGGGAGAAAAGCGGGCAGATTGATACCGATCTGGCGGTGGGATAAATGGATGTTCTGATACAGAGGGTTCGTCCCGATGCGAAGGCATGAAATGAATAGTACATACGTGGTGTGTTCTGCAGGCAGGAGTTTCTGTGTGCAGGGACCGGGTCACGGTATGCTTATTAGGCATCTCATGTCTTTTTGACAGAAGGTGCCTTTTTTGTGGAAATGTGCATGTTGTTTTTGTATGTGTGTGTCCGGCGGGTCCTGGGCAGAGGTAAAACCGCTGTTATCACAGAGCAGTGTGGATGGTCAGAGATATACAGTAGAATGGAGGAAATCATGGAAAAACGAATTGCGATAATGGGCATTATCATTGAGGATACAGAAAGTGTGGAACGGGTCAATGAACTGCTTCACGCATATCGGGATGTGATCATCGGCCGGATGGGAATGCCCTATCGGGAGCGGGGCATCTCGGTGATAAGTATCGTAATGGATGCGGATACCAATACGGTCAGTGCACTATCCGGCAAACTGGGAATGACACCGGGGGTTAGTGCGAAGGCCGTTTATTCTAAAAAATAAAATAATATATGTTATGCGCACTACTGTGTGCAGAAAGGAAGGATGAAATGAGTACATACAAGTATGATGCAAAATCATTAAAAGCGGAGGAGTTTATTAACCATGAGGAGATTCTGGAGTCGTTAGACTATGCGCAGAAAAATAAGGACAATTTAGCGCTTGTCCGTGAAATTTTGGAAAAGGCGAAAAAGGCAAAAGGGATCTCCCACAAGGAAGCGGCAGTGCTGATGGAATGTGATGATCCCGAGGTAAATCGGCAGATTCGGGAGCTGGCGATGGAGATCAAGGAGAAATTTTATGGTCATCGTATCGTGATGTTTGCCCCTTTGTATTTATCCAATTATTGTGTAAACGGATGTACCTATTGTCCATACCACCACAAAAATAAGCATATTCCAAGGATCAAACTCACACAGGACCAGATTCGTGATGAAGTGATTGCATTACAGGATATGGGACATAAGCGGTTAGCCATTGAATCAGGGGAAGATCCGGTTCACAATCCGTTGGAATATATTTTGGAAAGTATTGATACTATCTATAGTATCAAACACAAAAATGGTGCAATCCGGCGTGTGAATGTAAATATTGCTGCTACAACTGTGGAAAACTACACCAGATTAAAGGATGCAGGGATAGGTACTTATATTTTGTTTCAGGAGACTTATCATAAAGAATCCTATGAGCAGCTTCATCCTACCGGACCAAAACACGATTATGCGTATCACACCGAGGCGATGGATCGTGCGATGGAAGGTGGTATCGATGATGTGGGTCTGGGTGTGCTGTTTGGCCTGGAGGGTTACCGTTATGAATTAGTGGGTCTGCTGATGCATGCGGAACATCTGGAAGCGGCGCAGGGTGTCGGGCCTCACACCATTAGTGTTCCGCGGATTTGTCCGGCAGATGATATTGATACCGGAGACTTTAGCAATGCAGTACCCGATGAAATCTTTGAAAAGATTGTAGCAGTGATTCGTATCGCAGTACCGTATACAGGCATGATTATTTCCACCCGTGAATCCCAGAAGACAAGAGAGCATGTGTTGAAACTGGGGATATCCCAGATTAGCGGAGGTTCCAGAACCAGTGTGGGCGGTTATACAGAGCCGGTGCGGGATGACAGTTCTGCGCAGTTTGATGTCAGTGATACCAGGACGCTGGACGAAGTGGTACATTGGCTGATGGGCATGGGGTATATTCCCAGCTTTTGTACTGCATGCTACCGGGCGGGGCGTACAGGAGACCGTTTTATGTCCCTGTTAAAATCCGGACAGATCGTCAACTGTTGTCAGCCAAATGCGCTGATGACTTTGAAGGAATATCTGGAAGATTATGCATCCCCTGAGACAAAGAAGGTGGGAGAAGCGCTGATTGCCCGGGAAATCATGGAAGTACCCAATGAGAATGTCAGGAAACGGGCAATCCAATATCTGGAAGAACTCAAAGAGGGAAAGCGGGATTTCCGGTTCTGATCCATAGGGCAGACATGATGGCAAAAGATGCAAATGATAAACAACCACGAGTTATCCATAAAAATGAGGAAAGTCAAGTGGTTTATTTATTGACAGCCTATAGGAAAAGGTTATAAAATATAAATTAACAGACCATTTCGGTCGATAAAATACATATCATTATATATGCAGGAGGTATGAGGTATGAAGATGAAGCAAAGAAGGAGAAGAAAGCAGTTTACATCACTGCTCCTGTCATTTGCGATGATCATTGGTTTGCTGGGAGGACCTGTGTTCATTCGTCAGACAGCGCAGGCGGCAGCGAGTGATTCGATTGCACTGGGAAATCCGGAGGACAAAGGTACATATTATTGCTACCCGGATGCCAGTGTAGAGACGACGGATTCCGGTAAAAAGTTTTATGATTTGACGGTTACCGTGGATTCGGGATATTTCCGTGTTCCAAGCAGTATCGTGGACGGAATCAAGGGAAAAGGTATCCTGACAGATGGTACGATGGATATGGATGACAAATACGATGATGTGTCTATCACGAAGCGTTATGAGGCAATTATGTTCTCATGGGATAACGGTACCACCAAGGATAAGATTGAGACCTTTATCCGCAGTATCCAGTTTGTTACAGCATTACAGAAACAGACGGTTAAGATGTATGCTACGACCTTAAACGATACCGACAAAACCGTTAAGATCAATGGTGAGACGGTATATCTGGAGTATTTTGACGGACATTTTTATGGACTGGTGGGCAATAACTGGTCAGGTATGAAGACATGGGATGCAGCATATCAGACTGCCAAGAGTATTGAATGGAATGGTATCAAGGGATATCTGGCTACGATTACTACTCGTGCAGAGGACCGTTTTATCTATTCCACATGGGACAGCCAGAAGGGTTGGATCGGTTGTACCCGTGCAAAGTTAGCAGACGGCAGTTCTTATACAGATGCAGTTACCCAGTGGAAGACATTGGATAAGATTGATGATGTAGATCCAGAGCAGGATTTTATCTGGCGCTGGGTAGCCGGACCGGAGGCAGGTATGTCATTCGGTTATCAGACGCACGCATATGGACAGAAGGGATGGTCCGGTGACGGTGCATTTGAGACTTATGATGGCGAATTTTCTAACTGGGGTAATTCCGGAAATGTGGAGCCAAATGGTGGTGCCACTACAAATGAAGCTTTTGGATATTACGGACAGTATGCAGAGGGTCGTTGGAATGACTATGACGCAGAGCAGTATCTCCAGTATTATATTGAGTTTGGTGGATATGAGGGAGATGACGAGGCGATTGCCAATAAATTAGGTGAAGTTATCTATTCCGCAGTGGAAGAGTCTCCGGGGATTATCACCGATGGAACATATGGTGTCGAGACTTTGAGAGGAAAGCCGGATATTATTAACAACGATCCATATGAGGTTTCTAAGAAAGGGACAGAATTAATTGCGGATGTGACAGATATCCTGGAGAAAAACTCCTCTCTGGGTGTGACAGAGGCTGATCTGACCTATCAGTGGTATTTACAGGAGAAAAATGGTACACCTACCGAGATTGCAGGTGCTACCAATAAAAATTATTATTTGACCGAGGAAGATCTGGGAAATAAACTGGTAGTACGTGTGACTGTAGAGAAAAATGGTGAAACGTACATCGCAGATTCTGATCCATACAATACTGCCAGCAATTCATCCAACAATAAGACGAAACTGGATGGTTCGGTTGCTGTGGAAAAGACAGGAGATGCTTCTAACGGAGATCCTATCCTGAAAGCAAATGTGGATAACATTGTGCCAGTGGCGGCGCAGAAAGTGTTGGATTACCAGTGGTATGTTGTGAATGGAGACAGTTATACCAAGATTTCGGGTGCTACCGATGAGACTTACACAGTGCCAGAAGAGTATCAGGGAAAACAACTGGTAGTTACTGTATCACCGAATGCAGAAACCGGCGAGGATTATGAGGGTTCTGTGACATCTACTCCATATACAGTACCGGAGAAGAATACACCGAAAGAGGCGATCAAGGGTACTGTCGTGATCGAGAATACATCAACGGATGATAAGGGCAATGTAGCAGTGAAGGCAGGTTCTATTCTGACAGCAGATATTACCGGAGTTACGCCAAGCGGGGCACAGCCTACGCTGACCTACCAGTGGTTCGTCACCGATGAGGATGGTGTGTTCCAGCCGATTAGCGGTGCTGTCTATAAGAATTATGAGCTGACAGCCAATGATATTGATAAAAAGGTTGCTGTGATCGTATATGCAGATGAAGTGGATTATACAGGTTCCGTCAGTGCTACACCGTATGACACTGCCAGAACCAATGCTGATATTGATGTAGATCCTGGCGACGATGTGGATCCAGATAGCGGAAAACGTGTTATTAAGGTGACACCAACTGCCAATAGTACAGGATATACCGTATGGGAATTTATCACACAGGAAGTTCCGGAAGATCTGGTGGTTACCGATGAGGATGGTAATGAACTGACACCGGATGAGGATGGATATTATGCTACTGATACACCGGGTGGCATCCTGCTCTTCTACGTAGATAAAGATAAATCTTATGATATCAAGGAGAGACAGATTATCAGTGAGAATACGGAGACCTTAGGTATTCGCATTGATGATCCAAAGACTACCTATGATGCTAAGACAGATACCATCTCCATCACAGTAGATCCTGCTAAGACAGATTATCAGTATGCGATCTTGAAGAAGATTGACGGTATCTATCAGCCAGTGAATGTAACAGCAGATGGCAATGGAAATTATAGTTTTGATAGTCAGAGCCAGACTGTTTGGACAGACGGTAGCCAGAGTGCGGTTACTTTCACAAATCTTCCAGCGGATGGAACATACCGTATTGTATCTATTCCTACCAGCGCTGGTAAGGATGTAGATCCAAGTGAGATTTTGGATGGATCAAAGGATGTTGACGCTGCAGCAAACAAGGAGGATGCTTTGAAGAATTCCGATAATGGGAATAGTGCTAAGCCTGCTACTTCAAATAAAGTGACTTATACCAAGGCAGAAGAGGATAAGGCAGAGAAGTTTATTAAGAGCTATGTAACGGATTCTAAGAAGAAACTCATCACCAAGGTCAATGATTCAACCAGAGACATTATTATATCTGGTGAATCCACTTGGAAGAAGATGACAGCGCGTGAAAAGGCAGCAGTGAATGCCAAGTTAAAGGCAAAAGGATGTCCTTATACTTATGAACAGTTGTTGAAGATGGCAAAGAAGTGGAAGATCCCAAGCTTTAATATGAGAAAGCTGATGAAAAAGGGAACCAAGTCTAAGCTGAAGATGATCAAATGTAAGGGTGCCACAGTGGTGACCACTACTACCAACAAGAAAGTGGCTACGATCAGTAAGAAGGGTGTGATCAAGGCTAAGAAAGTTGGCAAGGCTACCTGTACGATTACGGTGATTAAGGGCAAATATACCAACCGTCTGGTGATTCGTCTGATTGTTAAGAAGAAGTTTAAGAATGCGAAAGAAATTAAGAAAATCAAGGCGAAACAGATTAAGACACCAACGTTATTGTTAAATAAGCAGAGAAAGCTGAACAAATCCACAAAGATCGGTATTGTTGATCTGAATAAGGGTTCTAAGGTGAAATACAAATCTTTCAACAAGAAGAATTTCACCATTAACAAGAAGGGACGGTATAAAGCTAAGAGATTAGGAAGTTCTCTGATCCGTACTACCGTAAAACAAAATGGTAAGACGTATATTTTATATCTGTATCTGACAGGTATTAAATAAGAGAAAGCGTTCTTTTGCAAAGACAACCAAAAAACCGAGAGATGGATGGAGAACATTCTCCTGAGATCTCCCGGTTTTTTATTGGATTGGAGTTCCTGGTATTTGTCTGTGCAAGGGCATTCGGTGGGAGTGTTTGATGGAAAAACACCTTTTCATCGAATAGAAAATACGATAAATTTGTATGATTGTATACAATTATACGTTGACGCAATGTGGGGGTTTGTGGTATAACAAGTATTGGTGTGTCAAATACATATTTTGATACAAAACGAAATTCAGTGAATGATGAAAGGAGAATGACGATGTCATTAGAGTTATCAAAGAAGGCAGCAGATGTTAAACCGTCTTCTACATTGGCAATTACAGCGAAAGCAAAAGAATTAAAAGCACAGGGAAAAGATGTTGTAGGATTTGGCGCAGGTGAGCCGGATTTTAATACACCGGAGAATATCTGTGATGCTGCGATCGAAGCGATTAAGAGTGGATTCACAAAGTACACTCCTGCTTCCGGAACCAATGAATTAAAAGAAGCGATTTCTAAGAAATTTAAGCAGTTTAATCATTTGGACTATGCACCGGACCAGATCGTGATTAGCAATGGTGGAAAACATTCTCTGACCAATATATTCACTGCATTGATTAATCCTGGTGATGAGGTGATTATTCCGGCACCATTCTGGTTAAGCTATCCAGAGATCGTGAAATTAGCCGGGGGTGTGCCTGTGTTTGTGAAAACCACCAAGGAGCAAGGCTATAAGTTGACGGCTGAGGAGTTGAAAGCAGCCATTACAGATAAAACCAAGGCATTGATCCTAAATACACCAAATAATCCAACGGGTATGATTTATACCGAAGCGGAACTGCGAGCCATTGCGGATGTGGTGGTTGCAAATGATTTTTATGTGGTTGCAGATGAAATGTATGAAAATCTGGTGTATGACGGAGAAGAACATGTCAGCATCGCTTCTTTTGGTAAGGAGATTTATGACCGCACCATTACCTGTAGCGGTGTGGCAAAGAGTTATGCCATGACAGGCTGGAGAATCGGTTATACAGGGTCCTCCAAGGAAATTGCCAAAATGATGGGCAGTGTGCAGAGTCACCAGACTTCTAATCCAAACTCTATCGCGCAGAAGGCTGCGGAAGAAGCATTAAACGGACCGCAGGATTCTGTGAAGGCGATGCACGCAGAATTTGATAAGAGAAGACGGTATATGTATGAGCGGATTTGTCAGATGCCTTATTTGACAACGGTGAAGCCTATGGGTGCTTTTTATGAATTTATTGATGCCAGTGCTGTACTGGATAAGTGCTATAAAGGGGAGAAGATTGGGACGATGACCAGAATGGCAGAGATTTTGATCGAGGATTACAATACGGCTGTGGTACCTTGTGCTGATTTTGGTTTTGAGGATCATATGAGATTGTCCTATGCGACTTCCATTGAATTGATTGAAAAAGGTTTGGATCGGATTGAAAGTTTCTTAAAGGAATTACAATAGGAAATCTTTGGAATCATGGAAATCCCTGGAAAGATATTTATTCCGGGGATTTTTGTGTTAGCCGGGTGTGCGCATATGTACTACCCGGCTATTCCCGCATTTGCGGTGATTCCTTGATACTCTCCTATAAACAGGGCATACTAAGAGCAAAGATTTGATATTTATAAGAAATGTGATAAAGTGTTCTTGGGAAACAAGATTTAAGTGTACCTGATAAAGGAGGGGAATTATGAAATATATTTCCAAATATGAGGTGGATCAGATCGTGGATCGGTTGTTAGCTGAGAGTCATTCTTTGGAAACAAGAAAACAGATGGAAGAGCAGTTAGGAGAGTTCTATACAGATGCACAGAAGGAACGGATCTGGCACCGATATCGTTATCGTTCCGGGAAATGGAAGGATGCATCGAGAGCGGATGATGCTAAGAATTTGTAGTGGAAGTATTGGAATGGAGAAAGGATATGATGAAACAAAAAGAGGAGTCTCTAAAACAGACTATACAGACGAAAGAACAGATCAGAGAGCGTTTGGCAGCTTTGCGCCACCATATGGCAGAACACGGTGTGGATGTCTATCTCATCGGATCGGGTGATTTTCACGCATCTGAATATGTGGGCGAGCATTTTAAGTGCCGGGAATATATTTCGGGATTTGATGGTTCGGCGGGAACATTGTTAGTGACTGCCACAGAAGCTGGTCTGTGGACGGATGGACGCTACTTTATACAGGCGGCACAGCAGTTAAAAGATACCGGCATTAAGCTGTGGCGCATGGGAGAACCGCAGGTGCCGGCACTTTTGGATTATCTGGCAGGCCATATGCAGCCGGGGCAGTGTCTGGGATACGATGGTCGTACCGTGAGTGTGGCATATGAGACACAGATCAAACGAAAACTGGCAGACCTTTCGATAAATTATCAGACCCAAATGGATTTGGTGGGAGAATTATGGCAGGATCGTCCTGCGTTATCCGCAGAACCGATCTGGCTGCTGGCAGATAACTATTCTGGCAGATCCCGGCAGGCAAAATTGCAGGATGTGCGTCGTGCGATGGAACAAAATAGCGTAGACATGTATTTATTAACGTCTCTGGATGATATCGCCTGGCTCTATAATTTTCGGGGGAATGATATTGCCTATAATCCAGTGGCATTGGCATACACTTTGCTTACAAAAAGCCAG
This sequence comes from Eubacteriales bacterium, assembly GCA_030523265.1. Lineage (GTDB taxonomy): Bacteria > Bacillota > Clostridia > Lachnospirales > Lachnospiraceae > Butyribacter. Next base: position 17,701 of record JAUNIU010000024.1, read on the forward strand.
GCGGTATTGTATATTGCTTCGGAGGCAGTGGATCAGGAGACCGCTGATGCCCTTTTGCAAGATGGGATAGAGCTCCGGCCTTATATGCAGATCTATGAAGATCTGGAGCATCTTGTGACAGAAGAACGTATTTGGATCGATCCGCGGTATGTGAATGTGGCATTGGCATCCCGGATACCGCAGGGAGCGCAGATCTTTTGCAAACCCAATCCGACAGAGTTTGCAAAGGCGATCAAAAATGACGTAGAGATGGAAAATGAGCGGCAGGCACATATACAGGACGGTGTGGCTGTGACCAAGCTGATCTGCTGGTTAAAAAAACAGCAGGAGACAGAGGCATTCCGCAGAGGCGAAATTACCGAATTAGTGGTAGCAGATAAGATGGAGGAATATCGCAGGCAGCGGCCGGACTATGTGGAACAGAGTTTTGCGCCAATCATTGCCACAGGGGCGCATGGAGCGATTGTCCACTATGAACCTACAGAGGAGACAGACATTCCGGTAGGTATGGATACTTTCGTGCTGATGGATACTGGGGGACAGTATTTACAGGGTACCACCGATATCACCCGGACTGTGGTTATGGGGAATGTGTCGAGACAGCAAAAAGAGCATTATACAGCAGTGCTGTGTGGAAATTTGAGACTGGGAGATGCATACTTTAAGTCCGGGTATAGCGGGTGCCATCTGGATTATCTGGCGAGAGAGCCGCTTTGGCGTCTGGGACTGGACTTCAATCATGGCACCGGACATGGTGTAGGGTATCTTTTGAATGTGCACGAAGGACCGCAGGGAATCCGGCGCAAAGAAATGGGTGACCGGATTGGAACGGAATTACAAGAGGGAATGATTACATCCAACGAACCCGGAGTATATCTGGAGGGGCAGTACGGGATTCGGCTGGAAAATCTGGTATTGTGCCGTCGGGATCAGAAGACCTCTATGGGACAATTTATGCGGTTTGAGACCCTGACCATGGTACCCTTTGATCGTGATGCAATCCTGCCGGAATGCATGGAAGAACGGGATTTGCATTTGTTAAATGCGTATCATCAGGAAGTGTATGAGAAGATTTCTCCGTATCTGACTGGAGAAGAGGCAAAGTGGCTTGTCTGGGCAACCGCACCATTAACAAAAGCCTGACATTTGCACTTTTTATTTTACAAGGATAACTCGTGGTTATCGAATCATTGGTATGTGTTGCCGAAATGTCTGCCCTGGGTGTCAACGAAAAGTTCCCGATGGGAAATCCGGCAGATTGCAGATTCTGCCAGCAACCTTACGCCTTGATGAAGGTC
>JAUNIU010000025.1:0-1597 GCA_030523265.1 Eubacteriales bacterium
ATAAGGATAAGTCATCAGAATCAACCCCGGCATGAAGCCAAAGACTACAATCAGGCTAATCGCAATACCCTTAGCCAGTGCAAATCCCAAATCAGGACCAATCCGGAATCTCATAAATGCCAACGCAAGAAAGCCAATAACGGTAGTCAACCCACTGGACAAAATAGAAGAAACGGATTTTAACAATGCCTTTCTCATGGCTATTTTCGGGTTTTTCTCTTCCAGCCGACATTCTTCAAAGCGGTGAATCAGAAATACGGAATAGTCTAAAGAAACCGCAAGCTGTAATATATTTCCAGCCGCGTTTGTTACAAAGGAAATTTCTCCAAAAATCAGATTAGATCCTGCATTGATAAGCACTGCCACTCCAAGTCCTGTCAATACCACCACAGGTTCCAGCCAGGAAGTCATCGTCAGCACTAATATAAATAACAAAAGAAGAATAGCAAAGATAGCAATTTTCTTAATTTCGCTAACCGTACTATCGGTTGCCACCGCCGTGCTCACCGCAGAGCCTGTCATTGCATTATCCTCACCAATCAATTCCCGGATGTCTGCAACTGCTGAAATAATTTGTTCTTCCTCCAACGTGACGGAATACAGAGCAGTTTCATCCACATAATAAATATCTAAGGTATCCGCATCCATTGTTTCCAAAGGCACCATAACGTCCACTGCGTCGTCTAACCATGTGACATCTGTCACTCCATCAATCTGCGAAAGTTTCTCTTTGTATCGCAAAGCTTCCGGAATTGTCACATCACGAATCATTACCCGGACATTTGGTATACCACTATCAAATTCTTCTTCCATAACATCCAATGCCACAGAGGACGCTACATCTTCCGGAAGATAAGCATTCATATCATAATTTACTGAAATCAAAGGTCTGCAGAAAAAACATATTACACATACAATAATAAATCCCAGCAGAATCCTTTTTCGATTCCGAATCACCCCTCCAAAAAAGCGTTCCATGATTTCCATCCTTTCTGTCATTGCTTCAAAACACATATATTTGCTTATGCAATTTATTTGACAAAAAACTGTTATTTGACATTCGTCTCTTTTTTTGATATAAGAATAATATACCAATTTCTTGTAATATGCAACGTACAATAAAACGAGAATGTTAAATAATTGACATTTATTCGGAAAGTGTTTCCTATATTTTCTTCGCATACAGAAACGAATCCTACTTTAAAACACAGAAATGAGGTTATTATGAATACTAAAACAGATTTAAGAATTATCAAGACACACAAAGCTCTTTGTAACTCTTTCTCAGACCTAATTGAACAAAAAAAATTTGAAGATATTACTGTTAACGAGTTATGCGATCACGCTATGATTCGCCGTGCCACATTTTATAAGCATTTTGCAGACAAATATGAATTTTTTTCTTTTTTTGTACAACAAATTCAAAAAACGATTGTACAACAATATCCCGGCGAGCAGCCGGATCTCCCTGTTCCCGCTTTAGACTATTACCTTTTTGTGTTTCATGGAGCCGTGGACTTTTTATCAAATCATATGAGATTAGTAAATAATATCATACAAAGCTCTGTTTTTCCCACTTTACTTGATATTTTTTCTC
>JAUNIU010000025.1:1607-11266 GCA_030523265.1 Eubacteriales bacterium
GAATATATTATTATTTTTGACAGATGAAAATAAAATAAACATCAAGCAAACGATAACCCCACACATTTTTTCGGCATTTTTGGCAGGTGGTATCATTCAAATGCTGAGATTTTGGCTAACCAATCCAGATAATGTTTCAGAAGAAAAACTTTGTTCCGAATTTGAAAAAATATTATCCTCTGTTTCTGTCCCATAAAATGTAACCTGTCATCGTTGCTATTTTCTGCTGACTCTTGATTTTCCGCATTTTTAATTTTATTATTTTTTCTGTGAAAAGGCCATGCTGCTTATAGCAGTATGCGTGATATGGGTTTTTCACACTAATTAATGCAAAATAGGGAAACTCAAGCTACTGACTGCCTTGAAATGATGTTACGTAATGTGTATATTTTCAAACATTATAAGTTCTTTTGAAATATACTTTATCTAAAAAAGCGATTAGATCCTTGAATGCATCTAATCGCTGGTTACCAGTTATGAACTACTCCTCCACTAAATCCCTGCCATATATTATGAAATCCTCCAATTCCTTAGCTTCATCTTCTGACAGAAATGGCATTATAACATCGCCAAAGATCTTGTTTCCTTTGACTTCAATTCCATTAACAAATATGCGGTTATCGTCACTCCCCCACATAGCGACATCAAATAATTTGCCATTTTTCTTGCTTTCAAGCACATAATACACTCTTAAATCCAAATCAGATGATTTCCATATAGCCAGTTTCAAATCATCATTGTTGATCTTCTTGAATAAATCGATATATTCTTCCAAGTCACTACCATTGATAACAATTTTATCATCACAGCGCTGGATTAAATCTTCAACACTGGAAATCGGATAAAACATAAGTGCATACGGATCCTTATAATAAATTGTTAAACTTATATCGTTAATATTTTCATTTTCAAATAGCGCAGAAACATTGAGCGACGGTTTTTCAAAATATATACTAGATAAAATAGGGATTGCAGACAACAGAATAACAAGAATACCTCCAATAATATGTTTCTTCACATTTATTTTTATACACATGCTGCGACCTCCTTTGCGAACAGCTACTATGCCAATGTTTGCGCTGCCCACCACACAAACTTGTCGGTTATAGCAAGAATTATTTTATTTAATAAAAATCCCCGGACTTCCCATAAACACGGTCATTTCCGGGGATTCTGAAATCTTTTCAGAAAAAATTTCCTATTGCATCTGAGCAGCCACCTCAGCCGCGAAGTCTTCTTCCTTCTTCTCCAGACCTTCACCAGTCTCGAAACGAACAAACTTCTTCACTGCCAGTGTTACGCCCTCTGCTTTTGCCACAGAATCAACGTACTGCTTTACGCTCTCCTTATTCTCAGCCTTAACATATAACTGCTCTAACAGACATACTTCCTTTAATTCCTTATTCAGGCGGCCTGTAATCATCTTCTCAATGATATTGTCCGGCTTACCTGCATTCTTCGGATCGTTCTTCGCCTGCTCTAACAGTACATGCTTCTCATGCTCTTTGTATTCTTCATCCACATCATCCGCAGATACATACTTTGGATTCAACGCTGCTACCTGCATCGCTACATTCTTTAAGCACTCTTTTACGGCATCGCTGTCAGAATCTGTATCAGCCTCTACTAATACACCGATCTTACCGCCGGCATGAATATAAGAAACCACAAGACCATCTGTGTTTACCTTCTCGAAACGGCGAATGTTCATGTTCTCACCGATCACAGCGATCATAGCCTTTAACTTCTCATCCACAGTCTGACCAGCTTCTGCTGCCCAAGGCTCTGCTAAGAACTCCTCAATGTTTGCCGCATTGGTGGATTTTGCCTGATCAGCCACCTGTGCAACATATTCCTGGAACTTCTCATTCTTTGCCACGAAATCTGTCTCGGAATTTACCTCAACGATAGAAGCAGACTTTCCGTCAGCGGATACATCCACTGCTACGATACCCTCTGCCGCAATACGTCCAGACTTCTTTGCAGCCTTTGCAAGACCGTTCTCACGCAGCCATTCTACTGCTGCATCCATATCACCATCGGTATTGGTAAGTGCCTTTTTACAGTCCATCATACCAGCACCAGTCATCTCTCTTAACTCTTTTACCTGTGAAGCTGTAATAGCCATTTTTATCTACCTCCATATATTACAATGTTTTTATTCGGCTGCGTTCTCTTCCGCTGGTGCATCCTCTTCCATAGACACACCCTGATTTGCCTCGATTACGGCATCCGCCATCGTAGACACGATCAGTTTTACGGCACGAATCGCATCATCGTTACCTGGGATAACATAATCCAATTCCTCTGGATCACAGTTTGTATCCGCGATACCGATCAACGGAATCCCTAATGTATGTGCTTCCTGAACACAGATTCTCTCCTTCTTAGGATCTACGATAAAGATGGCATCCGGGAGCTTCTTCATATCCTTGATACCGCCCAGATTCTTCTCTAACTTGTCCCATTCCTTCTTCAGACCAATGACTTCCTTCTTTGGCAGAACATCGAATGTGCCATCCTCAGACATAGTCTCAATCGCCTTTAATCTCTTGATACGGGTCTGGATCGTCTTAAAGTTGGTCAGCATACCACCTAACCATCTCTCGTTGACATAGTACATACCACAACGCTCTGCTTCTGCCTTGATGGAATCCTGTGCCTGCTTCTTGGTACCTACGAACAGGATCGTACCACCGTCAGCTACAATATCTTTCACTGCATTGTAAGCAGTATCCACCATACCTACAGACTTCTGCAGATCGATAATATAGATACCGTTACGCTCTGTGTAGATGTACTCCGCCATTTTAGGGTTCCATCTTCTTGTCTGATGTCCGAAATGAACACCTGCCTCCAGTAACTGTTTCATTGAAATAACGCTCATTTTCTTTCCCTCCAATTGGTTTTTTTGCTTCCATATGCTTCCAAACGCAAGACCGTGAGCACGGCACCAATACGCAATCCGCATATGTGATTACTTGTTTCGTGTTGTCAAAACCAGTCTATAAACAGACTTTTACTTATCGTTTTGCACACACTAGATTAGAATACCACAAAAGGATGCCCTATGCAAGAGCATCCTTTCATTTTTTTAATATTTAAAACTATAATCCTAAAATTTCTTCCACCGTCTTTTGCATATCCGCTGTCTCGCAGACCGTATCATGCAATACCGGAGCACTCCGGATCTCTTCCACTGCCTGCGGAATCCCAGTGCCGGATACCTTACTCAATTCGTCGATCAGAGCAAAATCATCCATTCCCTTATATGTATCACTGATCGCACCCATAACGCTGGTACCAAACTTATACGGACTGGCAGTAGATGCAATCACCGTCTTGGTGGTATCCCCTGATTTTTGTTTATAATCATGATATACAGCGGAAGCCACTGCGGTGTGTGTATCCATGACATATCTTGTAGTTTCATACATTCTCTTGATCTCTGCCGCTGTCTGCTCCTCGTCTGCCCATCCGCCAATGAAATCTTTCATCTGCGCTTTCATGTCTTCGGTAATGGTATATTTACCAGTGCTTGCCAGCGCTGCCATCATATCCGCCGTTGCTCCAGCATCCTCGCCCGCAATCTTGTAGATCAGACGCTCTAAGTTGCTGGAGATCAGAATATCCATAGATGGAGAAGATGTCAGAATAAACTCCCGGTTCTTATCATAGATCCCCGTCTCAAAAAAATCAAACAACACTTTGTTTTCATTGGATGCACAAATCAGCTTTGCCACCGGAATACCCATATTCTTCGCATAAAATGCTGCCAGAATATTGCCAAAATTACCCGTTGGCACGACAAAATTCACTGCCTCCCCTTCCTGTATCGCTCCATCCGCTAACAATCTTGTGTAAGCATATACATAATATACCACCTGCGGCACCAGACGTCCGATATTAATGGAATTTGCAGAAGAGAATTGATATCCCTTGGCATCCATCGCCTTCGCCAGATCTTTGTTATTAAACATTGCCTTGACACCGCTTTGGGCATCATCAAAGTTTCCGGTGATTCCCACCACTTTCGTATTAGCACCCTTTTGTGTCACCATCTGACGCTCCTGGATGGCACTGACCCCATTCTTCGGATAAAATACAATGATGCTGGTTCCCTCCACATCTGCAAAGCCTGCCAGTGCTGCCTTTCCGGTATCGCCGGATGTGGCAGTCAGAATCACGATCTCGTTGGAGATATGATTCTTACGCGCTGAAGTCGTCAACAAATGTGGCAATATGGATAATGCCATATCCTTAAAGGCGATCGTGGCACCATGAAACAATTCCAGATAGTAGGTTCCGTCCTTTTCCACCAATGGCGCAATCTCCTGGGTATCAAACTTGGAATCATAAGCGCGGCGAATACAGTTCTTTAACTCCTCCTCCGTAAAATCCGTAAAAAACAGTTTCATCACCTCATATGCCGTCTCCTGATAGGACATTTTAGCAATCTCAGCAAGCGGTACATCCAATGCCGGGATCGTCTTAGGAACAAATAGTCCGCCATCATCGGCTAACCCTTTCAGAATCGCCTGGGATGCTGTCACCTCTGTTCCCTCACTTCTCGTGCTCTGATATTTTATCTCCATGGTTCTACCTCTTTTCTACCCGACAAACAATTTTCGTCCTGGATTTATTATTCCGTCTTATTATTTATTCCAGATCATGATCGTCTTACCCATACTCTTCTGGATATCTGTCTCAAATGCCCTGGTCATATCCTTGATCGTTCTCACTTCGATCTGGGCACCCACAATATTGCTCAGATAACTGATGATCTCCGGATGCTCCTGATACAATTCCACAGTCTTAATGAAATCTGCGCGCCCGCTACGGCTGCTGCCGAATAAGCGCAGCCCCTTCTCCAATACCATACGGGTATTGATCGGAATCGGATATTCCGATACTCCCAACAGTGATATCGTTCCTTCCGGATTGATATGATCGATGATCTGATCGATGGCCTGCTGCGATGGCGCACTGCCTACGCACTCAATGGCATGATCGATGCGCAGATCCTCCGGGATATCTGTGACGGAGAACGTATCATCCGCAAATGCAAAACCGGACAATTTCTCCTGATCTACACCAAAGATATATAATTTTGTATCTGGAAACATCGCCTTGAAAAAGATCGCAGTAATATATCCCAGATTACCATCTCCCCAGATACCAACAGTATTACGGCGGGCATGAGCAATCTGGTCAAACCGCCGCAGAGCCGATACACTCACCGATACTAATTCTGTAAATGCCGCGATCACTTTATCAATTCCCTGTGGCAGCGCAACCACCCTGTCTGGTGACAATGCCACATGCTCCTGCATAAATCCATCAAATCCACTGGCACGGAATTTGCTGGAACGCAAATAATTCTCCGCAATCACCTCGTCGGACTCGGTTGGTGTATTTGGTATCATAATCACCGAATCTCCCGGCTTAAACTGTCCGGTAGGATCATATACCACATCTCCGATCGCTTCATGAATCAATGCCATCGGCAGCTTTTGCTTCAACACTTCTGCCGGACGGGTACCCTGATAATATCTCTGATCCGCATGACAGATGGATAGATGTGTCGGTCTGACCACAATGTTACCGGAAAACAGATCAATATCATTAAATTCCACCTCAAAACGGCGGGGTGCTACCAAACGATAAACTGTATTTAACATACCCTACTCTCCATTCTTATTTTGCAATGTAAAACTTAGTACACAAACCGGGCAAATGAAAGATTTATCTTTCATTACTGCCATCCTGCAACAAAGACTCAGCCACCCGCAAATCATACGGATAGGTAATCTTGGTATTAAATACCTCCCCCTGTACCAGATGCACCTTTTCGCCCTTGATGACAAAGATCTTGGATGCATCGGTCAGGATCTCCTTCTCTTCCTCTGTCAGAGAATAATACAATTCTTTTAATTTCTTAGCATTAAATGTCTGCGGTGTCTGTCCCTGATACATCTGTGCACGATCTGGAACTGTGGTGATACTCTCGCCGTCTACACTGGATACGATCGTGTCTGTCGCTGCGATCACCGTATCAACCGCACCATATTTCAAACCATATTTAATATTTTCATCGATGATTCGATAGGTCAGGAATGGACGAACCGAATCATGGGTAACCAGCAAGGTGTCATCCTCTAAGCCATAGTTTTCCTCCACATACTTAATGGAATTCATGATAGTTTCATTACGGGTAGTACCACCCTCTAATACAACCACCTGAGAGCCGCCATCGCCCAGATACTTTTTGATCAGATTCTTGGTATGTTCGATCCACTGCTTCGGACACAGTACGATCAACTTTTCAAACTCATCATGTACCAAAAACTTCTCAATCGTGTGTACGATAATTGGTTTGTTCCCAATCTTCAAAAACTGCTTTGGTTTCTCCACATTTCCCATACGGCTACCGATTCCGCCAGCCAAAATCACTCCAAATACCATAGATTTACCTCATTTCTTTGTTCTCTTGTTTGTGCAACGCTACAGTAACAAAACACATGTACCAGTATATAACAGAGTCCATCTCCAGAGATCAACTCTTGTTCTCATTGATATAGTTAATCAGTCCCTCTGCCTGTATAATCTTCTGCATAAAAGGCGGGAATGCCTGACCCTGATATTCCACTCCTTTGGTCTTATCATAGATCTTGCCACTGTCAAAATCGATCTCCACCGTATCCCCGGCTTCAATCTCTCTGGCTGCCTCCGGGCACTCAATGATCGGCAATCCGATATTAATCGCATTGCGATAAAAGATCCGGGCAAATGTCTCTGCTATGACGCAGCCGACACCAGATGCCTTGATGGCAATCGGTGCATGCTCACGGGAAGAGCCGCAGCCAAAGTTTTTATTTGCCACAATGATATCGCCCGGTTTAACACGATTTACAAAATCCGGATCAATATCTTCCATACATTTCTTTGCTAACTCTGCCGGGTCTGATGAATTCAGATATCTGGCAGGAATAATGACATCTGTATCTACATTATCTCCATATTTATGAACAGTACCACATGCTTTCATTCCATTTTCCTCCAATCTATTAAAGTCCCAGTTCTGATGGCTGTGAAATTTTTCCGGTTACTGCACTGGCTGCTGCCACTGCCGGACTTGCCAGATATACTTCCGAATCCACATGACCCATACGACCCACAAAGTTACGGTTCGTGGTAGAGATGGCTCTCTCTCCCGCCGCCAGAATACCCATATAACCGCCCAGACAAGGTCCGCAGGTCGGCGTACTGACAATGGCACCTGCCTGAATAAAGGTCTGCACCAGTCCTTCTTCGATGGCCTGCATATAAATTATCTGTGTTGCCGGGATCACAATGACACGAACGCCATCTGCCACCTTGCGGTCCTTTAAGATCTCCGCTGCCACTCTCAGATCCTCGATACGTCCATTGGTGCAGGAACCGATCACTACCTGATCGATCTTAACCTCTCCGGCTTCCTCCACGGTTCTGGTATTCTCCGGCAAATGCGGAAATGCCACCGTTGGTTTCAGTTCACTTAAATCAATCGTATATTCTGCATCGTATACCGCATCTTCGTCTGCCTCATATACCGTATATTTCTTCTGGGAATGTTCCTCCATATAGGCGATGGTTTTCTCGTCCACCGGGAAAATACCATTTTTGGCACCTGCTTCGATCGCCATATTTGCGATGGCAAAACGGTCATCCATCGACAAATTAGCCACACCTTCCCCGGCAAATTCCAGAGATTTATATAATGCACCATCCACACCGATCATACCGATGATATGTAATATGACATCTTTACCGCTGACCCACTTGGATGGCTTTCCGATCAGATTAATTTTGATGGCAGAAGGCACCTTAAACCATGCCTGTCCGGTGATCATACCACACCCCATATCCGTGCTGCCCACACCTGTGGAGAAGGCACCCAGAGCACCGTACGTACAGGTATGTGAATCTGCACCGATGCACACCTCACCAGCCACGATCAATCCTTTCTCCGGCAGTAAAGCGTGCTCGATTCCCATCTGCCCCACTTCAAAATAATTGGTGATGTCGTGCTCTTTGGCATATTCCCGCACACACTTACAATGCTCCGCCGACTTTATATCTTTATTCGGTGCGAAATGGTCCGGCACCAGACAAACCTTGTCCTTATCAAAGACTGTCTTTTTCTTTAATTTCTCCACCTCATGGATCGCTACCGGACCAGTAATATCATTTGCCAGTACCAGATCCAGATTTGCCTCGATCAGTTGCCCTGCTTCCACAGATGGCAGACCTGCATGCGCTGCCAGGATCTTTTGTGTCATTGTCATTCCCATATTGTATTGCCTCCATTCTGCTTAATGTATTCATAGGATCACGAAGTTTCACTCTATGATCTTGAAATCACTTATTGCTCCAAACATTGATAGATCAGTTCTGCGGTACGCTTAGAACTCTGTCCATCCAATCCATCAAAAAAGGTCCTCTTAAATTGGTCAATCTTATCCTGATGGAAATCCCCTTTCTGAATCGCCGGTGCGATCTCTCCAAAGTCATACACAATCTTCCCAGGCACAAAGGTTTCATATTCATAATAAAACCCTCTGGTTGCCACATACTGCTTCAAATCATATACATAGAATAACATCGGTATATTTAACAGCGATGCCTCAAATACCACGGAAGAATAATCTGTGATTAACAAATCTGTCACAAACAACAGATCATTTAATTCTGAATTGGATGACATATCAATAATATAGTCCGCGTACTCTTTCTTAATCTTGTGCCGTTCCTTGGTGAACGGATGATGCTTAATAATGATCGCATATTCTTCTCCCAGCTGTTGATATAACTGGTTCACGTCAAACTGCTCCACCGGATAAAACCCACTGTTTTTCCCATTTCCGCGAAACGTTGGCGCAAATAACAAGATCTTTTTATCCTGTAATTTCGGATAGCGTTCAAAGAATCTCTTAACGACTCTCTCTCGGTAATCTTGATCAAAAAATACATCGGTACGCGGCACTCCGGTTGCCACCACTTTCTCCAGTGATAAACCAAATCCCTCTGCATAGAACCGGGTGATCTCCTTGGAACTGACGGTAGCATAATCATAATTTCTATGATTTGGACTGTCCTGCCGCTGTCCACCTTCTTTTCCCAGACGGGTATAACCAAAGGTCTTAAATGCACCGCAGGCATGCCATAATTGTATCAGAAATGTATTTTCCCGGCGTTTCATCATAAACATCAGTTCAAAAAAATCATCCACCAGGATCATTTTGGAACATCCGAAATAGTATCCGATCCGCATAAAATCACGAATACTAATCTGCTTCGTCTCCCGCTCCGATAGCACAAAACGAAACTGCAAGTCCGGATTCTGCTTCAATTCATTATATACAAACTCAAAGTTTCCGGTCAGGTCATTGCGCCTGTTTGACAGAAAGGTGACATAATTCTTTTTGATCCGGCTATGTCTGCCGATCCAGTTCATCATATGCATGGCACCTAATTTCGCGCCATAAATACCAATACGCATATTCGTAAAATTATCCATACGCCAACGAATATGTTTTAACAAATAAATCAAACCATCTTCCTCGATGGTATTTTTCTTTGGGGTACATCCCGCCAGTGCAAAACAGGCATCCACAAAA
>JAUNIU010000025.1:11276-18897 GCA_030523265.1 Eubacteriales bacterium
GATAAGAAAAATTCCAGTGCTTTCCATACACCAAAAAGGAAAGTACCAATGTCTCTTAGAACCTTCTTTCCCTTGCTTGCCCTGTATACTTCCATATCAGACTTTAACCAGACTTCTGTCATATCTTCCGAATAGTCCACACGGTATGGCAGGTCTTTGCCCGGCTTTTGAACGCCCCCAGCCGTGGATTGCCGGCGTTTTTTCATCTGCTCTTCGCTTCCCAGCACGAATGGTATATGAACGTATTCCTGATCTCCATACAATAATGCAAAATAGAGCTTAATCTCCTGATTATATGGTTCATCCCAAAAGATGAAACGCAAATCATACGCATATTTTGCATAGAGATAAAAGCTGCCATCCTCCAATTTATCATAAGAACATAAAAGAATCGGAATACGCCTTGTCTGCTTTCCGTTATCAAATATAATTGCAATTCGCGGATTTTTCACTTGCGGATCAAAGGTACCTGTCACACTGACTTCCACGGACAATTTCGCTTGATCTACCTCGATCTGCTCCACCGTAAACTGATATTGATTCATGTTCATAACTCCATTCTAATATATTGGGAAGTTTCATATCCCGACACTATATTTTACCCCATAATATTTTTTCTGTCTACCCCATGAATTTTTCGAGTTTGCGTATTTTGGATTTTACTCCGCTTTTCGTAAATCCCATGTATATTTTGCGACACAATGCTTTTTTCGCCCTCAATTATATTTTTCTGCACAGTGCTTCCTTTAATCCCCATTTGCAGCCTTCTGCACAAGTAAAGTCTGTGTACCCGCATCTGGCACAAGGTTTGTCATTCTCCGTGATGGAAGCCAGTCTCTTTTGATTAGCCTGTGAAAGATTTTGGCTGTTCTGCACAAACCGCTCCACCAGACCCTCCGTGATCCGCATAATCTCTAATTGCGCCCGGCCGCACATTCTTTCTTTGCACTTCATTACAAAATCTTCAAAAAGCCCCTGCTCTGTCACAGATACCAACATTCCCTGTGGATACTGCTCTCCCACACTACTGATATCCTCCAGCCACTGTTTCCGCAAAGTCTCTTCCTGCAATATCTCCGGAACATAGTATCCGTATTCCCCCGGCTCTTTCCCGGAAAAATTTATCTTTACACGCAACGTACGGTGTCTCTGCTCCTGCGCCACCTGTGCAAAGGACGCATAAAATTTAGCCGTATAGACATCCCCGTAATATTCCTGATTATCATCATCAAGCTGCCCGGTTGCCTGCACAGGCATGAAACGGAACGATTCGTTTTTATTATCATGGAAATTCTCCTGCTTTCCCACCACCGCTGACAATGCCTCCAGCAAGTGCTGCAATTCCGATGCCAGCCTCTCATTGAAACCACCTTTTTGTTCCAATAGATTCCTCCGCATCTTTCCTGCCCAGTCCAACACATAAAAAATATTGCGGAACGGCAGAGAATATACCATCGATGTCGGGCAAAAAACGGATAACATGTACCGGGCATTTTCATATGCCAGTTTATCCCTCTCCCGGTCCGTAAAACGCTCTCCATACACTTCCCGGATCTGTTCTGCCAGAATCGTGTGCCATTTTTCGTACAGTTCTCCCTCCCGCTCTGTCTCCGGCCGCATCTTGGTATATCGCGCACTTTTTTCCGACGTATTAGAAACTCCGATGGAATTTAACAGCATGGCGATGATCTTCGGACACTGTACTTCCATCGTCACCATACTATGCTGAAATACAGAATGATGACCACTAACCGCCGTATTAGCGGCGCGCTTCATCGCCTTTTCCACTGGCTGTGTCCGGATCGTCTCATACCCTTCTGCCGCATAACAGGTGCCGGCATATTTCCCACTCAAAAAGGTCAGTTCGTGGTTTAATGTCTCTGGTGATACCTGCTCCAGTTCCTGTGATGCCGCCAGTGTATTAATCTTTACCATCGCATTTCCTCCCATGTATCTATGAGTCTGTTTACTCTATCTCATTCTCCTGTGATTTCTGCGTTTCTGCAGGCTTAGCCGTAGGTTTCGCTGTGGCTTTTGCAGCAGGCTTAACCGTTGCCTTTGCCGCCGGTTTCGCTGTAGCTTTCTTTTTTGGCTTGGCAGTGGCTTTTTTCTTTGGTTTCGCCGTCGCCTTTTTCTTGGTTTTCTTCGTCGGCTTCGGTGTTGCCTTTTTCTTCTTTTTCTTCGTCCCGGAAGTCGCCTTAGGTGTCGCCGTCACCTTCGGGGTAGCAGCTGGTTTCACCGTTGCCTTTGCGGTCGGCGCCACGGTCGGTTTCGCCGTCGGTGATGCCGTATCTTTCTTGTCACCGGAATCCTGTTTCTTCTTCACAATATGATCGGAATAATAACAAATCACCGGAGTTCCCTGCTCGATCAAACTATAGAGCTTAGCTGCCGCAGAAGGCGGCAGATTGACACATCCATGGGATCCACTATACTTATACAAGGTTCCGCCAAACCGACTTCTCCAGTCAGCATCATGCAAACCGATCCCTCCGTTAAAAGGCATCCAATAATCTACCGGTGTCGCATAATTTTCTCCCTTTAATGTAGCATTGCGCTGTTTATAGGTGATACTATATGCGCCCTGAGGTGTACCATTTCCCCTTGCCTCATTTCCTGTCACACAGTCTGTTTCCAATACTACTTTCCCGTCTTTGACCATAAACACATGCTGGCCGGTCAGATCCACCTCTACATAAGTATCCCCATAATCCTTCTCACCATAGGCTACCGCTTTTTGGTAATATTCCGGCACACGATCCGTCTGCTTTCCCTTTTCAATGAGATTCAATAATTTCTTTTCTTCCTGCTCATAATTCATCCACCAGCCATAATCGCCACCCTCTACCTTCACAGTAGTGCCATAGGAAGTCTCAAATTCGCGGTTGCGGAAGATGGTATCATATTTCTTGCGCAGTCCCGCCACATAATTACTGATCTTTTTCTTATTAATGGAGACAGCGCCTTTATCATCCACCCGTATCCATTTATGAATCGTATCCCCATCCAATACTTCTGTCGCATCCCCAAAAGTATAGGTAATCTTAGTGCTGACATATTTATTTAACTGATCCGTAAGCTCGGTGATTTCTTCACTATCCTCTGTGATCTCCGGTTTTACATAGCAATCAGCCTCTCCCATATCCAGAGATTCCTCCAGCTTTGACACAGCCTCTTTGACCGCTTCCAACGCAAGAGATTCATCTAAGGTATTGCCTAATTGTTCCGGGGTCACCGGATAGCTTTTCGTCTCCGCATCATACTTTGCCGGTTTTGCATTCACGGGTGCCGTGGCATAATCTGTATCCAGACATTTTAATTTTTGCACCTCTGCCTCCAAAGCCGACTCATCATAAGACAGACAATCTGCCAGTTCATACTCCTGCTTCGTACCTGTAAAGATACTCCAAATCGTCTGTTTCTCTAATATCCCATAAAGCGGCTCATCCGAACCAATCTTTAATCCAATTGCGTTTCCACTGATCGTCTCAATGAAAGTAGCATCTTCGTCTGAATCCGTTTCCGCTTTCCGCTCCGTGATCTGCAACGCATAGTCTTTCACGGTGTCTTTCAGGCTGTCTATTTTTTTCCCGGACACATCGATACCATTGACCTGCGTACCACGGACAAAGTACGTGTTGACATAAGCGTTGGCTGCTATCACTGCTGCTAAGACCAGAACCACTACCGTCCCGATCAGTATCACTATGCTCTTTCTTTTCTTCACCATTTCTGTTTCACCATTCTCTCTATCTCTATCTTGTTCTATATATTTATATCATTTTTTTTAGCGGTTATCAATCTTTTCCGGATACATATCATGCCATAATAACCGATCCTGCGCCATTTTTTCGTATTTTGTCCCTATTTTCCCGTAATTACAATACGGATCGATGGAAATACCACCCCGCGGGGTAAATTTCCCCCACACCTCAATATACTTCGGATCCATTAACCGGATCAGATCCTTCATGATGATATTGACACAATCCTCATGAAAATCTCCATGATTCCGAAAACTAAATAAATATAACTTCAGGGATTTACTTTCTACCATACGTTCCGATGGAATATATGCGATGGTGATCGCAGCAAAATCCGGCTGTCCGGTGATGGGACACAGACTGGTAAATTCCGGGCAGTTAAATTTCACAAAATAATCATTATCCGGATGTTTATTTTCAAAAGTCTCTAATAACTCCGGTGCATAATCATCGGGATATGTAGTTCCATTGCTGCCCAATTTGGTAATGCTGGTTTCCTGTTCTCTTGTATTCCTATTTTCCCTCATTTTTCGTTTTTCCCTCCATCCTTATTGTCATCACATCGCCGGATCTTCCACGCCATTGAGACGAAAAGCCTCTGCCCGGTCAATACAAGTGCCACAAACTCCACACGGTTTATCCTGTCCTTCGTAACAGCTCCATGTTAACTGATATGGAACCTGCAAGTCCAATCCAATTTTTACCACCTCTGCCTTGGTCATATGAACAAAAGGGGCTTCAATGCGCAACTGCTCTCCACTGCCGAGCCATACCGCATCGTTCATAGCCTGATGAAAAGCACTGCTGCAATCTGGATAGGCATTTCCCGCCGCATCGTCTGCGTGTGCACCATAGTAAATCACGTCACACCCTTTGGATAAAGCAATGCTGGCAGCCGAGGAAAGGAACAACCCATTACGGAATGGAACATAGGTTGATACCGGTTTTCCATCCGTATGTTTTAATTGCTCTGCATACGCCTGCTGTGGCACATCCTGGTGGGAGTGCTGCAACAGGGAACAGTCACTATAAGCGAATATCTTTGCCAGATCCAGAGATAAATGCTCCACTCCATAATATTCCGTAATCCTTCTGGCGGCTTCGATCTCTTTCGTATGTTTCTGCCCATAGGATATGGACAGTGCCACCACTTGATCTGCACCATATTGATCAATCGCCATTCCTAAACAGGTGGTACTGTCCACCCCTCCACTAAATAACACTAATGCTTTCATAATCTTACCCATTCGCCCTTTCTTCTCTGTCTATATATTATAAAGGTAAACGCATCTGTAAACCACAATCCTCCCGGAATCTGCCACGCAGGGTATAGGTCTTGGTGGTGGCTGCGGTCTTTTTGATTCCACGCGCAGACATACAGCTATGTGTTCCCTCAATGATCACAGCCACATCTTCGCTCTCTAATATTTCCTGCAATATCTCTGCGATATCCGACCCGATCCGCTCCTGTAACTGCAAACGTTTCCCCACCATATCCGCGATTCTGGCGATCTTACTCAGACCGATCACCTTGCCGCGGGGAATATACGCCACACTCACTTTCATATCATACATCAATGCCAGATGGTGTTCACAATAACTGAAAATATCAATATCTTTTACCAGCACCATATCCTGTGAGTCTTCCTGAAATTCCATACGATCCTCAAAGGTTTTGCAAAACATCTGCGCGATTTCATGGTTTGTATAGTTCATCCCCTCAAAGAGTTCCTCATACATTCTTGCCACACGGTCTGGAGTCTCCCGCAACCCTTCCCGGTCAGGATCATCCCCCAGTGCAACCAAAATCCCCCGTATATGCTCTCTTATTGCATCTGTATCAATCGCCATGATTTCCCTCCATTCTACCACCTTCGGCTGGCGGCACAAATACTATATGAACTTGCGTTTCTGGATTTTTAAATTCATGTTTTTTTGTGTGAAAAAGCCATGCTGCTATAAGCAGCATGCGCAATATGCATATAAATTGCATCCGGAAAACAAGTTTTCCGCGTGCAATTTTATGCAATATTTCCACATCACAGTTGTGATGTGGACTTTTCACACCAGTTCATGCAAAATACGGAAACTCAAGTATATGAAAAACTCTTATATATTACAGGCATCGAATTTATACGCCACGCTGGTCAGGCTCCCATATGATCTTATGCAGCTGCAACTGTAACCGCACACGATTCAGATGATTATCCCTCATAAATTCCACCATACGCTCCGGTTGTATTTGTCCATACACCGGACTCAGAATCACATGGCACCGTCTGGATAAATCATATTCCTGTATGATCTCCAGACTCCTCTCCAAATCCGATTCGCCGAATACCACAAACTTTACGGTATCCGTCTCTCTGACCGAACGAAAATTGTCCATACACATCTGGGATTCCATACCACTTCCCGGCAACTTATAATCCAGCGTGAACACTGGCGAATACTCCGTTTGCCGATACGGAGTGACCGATACGCTTCCATTTGTCTCGATCTCTACCCGCAATGTCTTTTCCCGGGCAAGCCGCCGCAACAATACTTCAATGTCTTTCTGTATCAGCGGCTCTCCCCCCGTTATGGTAACATTTTGTATTCCCGTCTCCAAAATCTTCTGGCAGATCTCCTCCTCTGTCATTTCCCTGCACGGGGCATCACAGACACAAGCCCATTTGGTATCACAGTAGGAACACTGCAGATTACATCCCCGCAACCGTACAAACACCGCCAATTCCCCGGCGCGCATCCCTTCCCCGTTGATACTCTCAAAGAGCTCCACCACATTATATTTTGCCATAGCTATTCCGCCTCTTTTCCTCCGATGAAAATATTACTCCCGATATGTGGCACAATTGTTAGGAGTTTCAAAAACCTGCACTTGTGCCACCCGATAGTGCATCTCGGTAAATCTGTCATAAAAATATTTTGCAAAATTTTCAGCAGTAGGACGAAATGGCATCTCCACCACCGGAAACCCCTCTGCCTTCAATGCCTGCCTGGTCTCCGGTCGCAAGGAATCCTGTTCTATGATCAGCAGATGATCAAACGAATCTAACAAACGGCGCAAATCCTCTTTTAATTCGGCAAAATCCACACACATACCATCGCGCTGCCGATCGGTCTGTAACTCCTCTGCTTCCACCGTCAACACGACACGCCAGCGATGACCATGCAGATTCCCGCATTTTCCCTGATATCCCGCCAAAAAGTGCGCGGAATCAAAACTGTGTTCTGTCGTTAATTGATACATATCTCACCTCTCCATTCATAGATTGTCTGACACCTCTATCCTGATATAATAAAAAAAGCAGACTCTCGCCTGCTTGTCCCGATGTAATATCAAGGTATTCGCAGTCCGAGTTTTGTTTATAGACAGGATGGTACTAATGAACTGTCTGCTGCCTCATGCTGATAAATAGGCCTTATTGTTTTTTAATTTTTTTACTTTGCAATGTTTTACCTGCAATGCTTTTTTCTTAGTAATCTGTACATGGTTGCGATTGTTCACAATCTTTGTCCTGCCATACCGGCATTTTGTCCTGGAGCGAATCATCATTCCATAACGGACACCATATACCACATTTCCCGATACGGAGTTTGCCATCTGCTTTGTTTTCCCCCGCACCGCATATAACTGCACTGACATTCCTGCTGCATGGATACCTTTTTTCTTCCCGGCCTGTGTGATCAGCAGATTATTTTTGATCGTAAAACCCACTGTATTTTCCAACAAAACCGCCTCTGCCCGTGTGCCTGTCACAGTGCACCCGGAGAGAATCACTTTGGAATGAAGCTTGTTTCTATATTTTTTTTGTTTTGCATATACCGCATGTATCCCCTGCCCACCATGTACT
>JAUNIU010000254.1:0-224 GCA_030523265.1 Eubacteriales bacterium
TGCCGACAAATCATTTATTGAGGATGTGACAAGAATGTATCTTACACATCAAAATGTAGGTGTTCAAGGAATTCTTGATCGAATAGAAATAAAAGGAAAATGAACTAAATTTCGATTCCCTAAAATTATGAGAATGATTAATAAAAAAGGAGGCTCCCATGAGCAAGAAAAAAGCACAATTAAAAGAAGAATTGGAGGATAGCAAAAAGGAGAAAGAAGTGGTA
>JAUNIU010000254.1:234-3043 GCA_030523265.1 Eubacteriales bacterium
GTATTATGTGCAGGTATGAATTATTATAGACGTGGGTACAAAGTTTTGGCAAGACGATTAGGCTTACGAGAAGAAAGGTATGGAAGTGATGAATCAAGAGAGAAAAGTGATTGGGGTGTGTGGCAGCCGGATTTTTAATCAGATTCCTATGTCATTTATCAATCTGCTGCGAAAAGTGGGGATAGAAAATGATTATTATACGATTGCGTTTTCTTCCAATACAGATTTAAGTGAAGATAATTCTTCGGATTCTGGTAAGGAAATCAAAAATGCGCAGGGGGAGGCACAGCTTTTTGAATTGCCTCGCTATATTGATTTTAGTGCTTTGGTTATATTGACGGAAACTTTGCAGAATCCAGAATTAATTCAAAAAATTGTGGAGATTGGTCAGAGCAAGAACATCCCGGTCTTTTCCATTGGGGGAGTGGTCGAGGGGTGTTACAATATGGTGCTGGACTACCATGATGGTTTTGAGCAGATGGTACGTCATGTGGTAGAGGATCATGGTTGCAAAAAGGTCAATATGCTGGCCGGTTTTAAAGGGAATCCTATGTCGGAGGAGAGAATCCAGGCATACAAAAGAGTGTTGCAGGAAAATGGGATTCCGTTTGAGGAAGAACGCTTGGGATATGGAGATTTTTGGGACAGACCAACGAGGAAAGTAATGCAAAAATTTCTGGCAGAGGGAAAAGAACTGCCAGAGGCGATTGTCTGTGCCAATGACGCCATGGCAACTACGGTATGTTCTGTTTTGAACGAAAAGGGGCTGCAGGTGCCGGAGGATATCATTGTCACCGGTTTTGATGGAACAAAGGATGGCAAATATCACTTCCCGGTATTGTCAACCTGTGAACCGGACTACGAGGGTGCTGTGCAATTCATCATAGAAGAAATTGATCGTATTCAGGAAACAGGAACCTTTTGCCCGCGGGATTATAGCATTGCGTTTGCTTTGTCAAAGAATCAATCCTGTGGATGTGATTCAAAAGTGATGTTTAACATCAATAAAGTGATTTCCAGTTTTGCAAAGGATTTGGGAGACTGCTTCTGGCACAATATAGCCATGAATAATATGGTGGCATCATTGTTGGACAAGAAAACCATAATAGATATTGCGGTGAAGATTCCAGAATATATTGATCTGTGGAGTGATAATTTCCGTTTTGCCTGTCTGAAATCGGAAGTGGTGAATCTCAATGACCGGCCTAGGCAGGAAAATACGGAGATGACTACTATTTTATGGGATTACAAAGGAGAATTTCGCCAACCGGGTGAAACTTTTGAGATATCGGAATTTGTGCCACATCTGGATCAGATCATCAAAAAGGGCGGGGACATTGATACCCTGGTGGTGCGTCTGCTAAATTCCGGTAAAAGGGTATATGGTTATACCGTAGAAGGATTTCAGGATTTGGATGACAGACGGCTGCAACGGAGTAATGAATTTGCAATGTTTTTATCATTTTCCATTGATACGGTATTACATAACCATAAGATGGCAGAATTAAACGAAAATTTGTCAAGTGCATATAATCGGATTGCTGATTTATCGAATCGGGATTCGATGACAGAAATATACAACAGAAGAGGATTTTTCCATGAACTAAACCAGTTGCTGGCAGATGAGACGAATGTTGGAAAGTACCTTTCGCTTTTCTCGATTGATATGGATGGCTTAAAGTATATTAATGATACTTTTGGACATAGTGAGGGCGATTTTGCGATCACATCGGTGGCACAGGCGATTGTGCAGGTGTTTGGGGAGCAGGCAATTTGCTCCAGATTCGGTGGAGACGAGTTTACCTGTGTTGTGATAGAAGGAAATGCGCATAGTTATGAAGTAAAGGAAACTGCTGCAAAATTACTGGCGTGTATCAATCAGATGGAAGGAGTTAAGGAGAAGCCATATCCGATAACGGTCAGTATTGGTATGGTTTGTGAGCAAATCACGCAGGGAATGGGCATCGATTCCATGCTTGTAGAGGCAGACAGACTCATGTATCTGGATAAGGTGGCGCGTAAGAAAGAACGCAAGGAATGAAAGGAGACATAACGAAATAGCGGAAAAGCAGGACAGGCTTTTGAGGATGGAAAGCAATTAATGTAAAAAAAAGTGACCCCTTTTGTTTTTTCAGGACATTATATAGTTGGATAGAAAAAATAATGAAACAAGACGACGGACAAGCCGGGAAGTGCAATATTTGTGTTACCCGGCTTGTGCCGACTCGGAATGGAGGGGGAACGTATGAATCGGATGAAAAAACGAAAGGGAAGTCTGTTGTTGTGTCTGGTACTGTTATTCAGTGCCTGCTTCGGGCCATGTGATATTACATGGAAAACCACAGCGGCAGAAAGCACAGAAGAAAGTACAGAAGTAAGCGCAGAAGCCATGCGGGACATGACTTCCATGGAACTGGTAAAGGATATGACTCTGGGATGGAATCTGGGGAATAGTCTGGATGTCTGTCTGGCAGACCGGGATGGAGATGGTGTGATCGATAATACTCCTGTGGATGGAACGATCGATGAGACTTTTTGGGGAAATAGCAAGATCACGCCGGAAATCTTCACCACCTTGAAAAACCAGGGATTTAATGCGGTACGCATTCCAGTGACATGGCGTGACCATCTGGGGGAAGCACCGGATTATACCATCGATGCTGCATGGATGCAGCGTGTGCAGGAAGTGGTGGATTATGCCTACGAGCAGGGGATGTATGTGATCATGGATCTTCACCATGACGGGGGAGATGACATGGAATTTGGGGCATGGATTCGCAAGGCATCGACAGAAAAGGAAGCGGTTATG
>JAUNIU010000255.1 GCA_030523265.1 Eubacteriales bacterium
GATTTAACGAAACCATCGGATCTTGAAAAATCATAGAAATATCTTTTCCACGCATATCGTTCAGGCGTTTTTTTGACATTGATAAAATTTCTTCCCCATCGAATAAGATACTGCCACCAATCTCTGTTTTCCGTTCATTATGTAATCGCATAATCGATTTAATGGTCATGCTTTTACCACTTCCGCTTTCCCCGATAATACCCAAAATTTCATTTTCTTTCACCGAAAAGGAAATATTTCTGACTGGTCGTATGAGACCAGAAGGAGTAATGACATCAACTACTAAATTTTTTACATCTATCAGATTTTTTCCGTTCATAGCATACCTCCTTCCTGATGAAATACCCGCAAACCCATTTTCTTTTTATATTTTTTGATAGTCGGAAGTACACGCTGTGTTGGATCAATATAAACCCGAATAGAATCTGATAAAACAGACAATGATGTAACCACTAGGACAATGGCAATGCCCGGCGCTAAAGCTAGCAACGGTTCTTTGTGTATCATCGCCATATTATCCTGAAGCATAACCCCCCAGTCTGCTGCCGGAGGCTGCACACCTAATCCACAATAACTCATGGCCGCTAGACTCCCGATCGCCGATCCGATATCCAATGTAATCTCCGCCATCATGGTACCTACGCAATTAGGCAAAATCTCTCGAAATAAAATGGTAACATCCGAATAGCCTGCCACCTTTGCCACTTGTACATAGGGAAGTTTTTTTTGCACCATGACAAGTGATCTGGATAATTTAGAAATCATCGGTGTGAATATAATCCCCAAGGCAACCACCACATTGGCTGTTCCACGTCCAAAAATTCCAACGAAAACAAACGCCAGTAACAAGACGGGAAATGCACAAAGAACATCACATATTCTCATATATATGTTGTCAAAAATCTTTCCATAATATCCTGCCAGCATCCCCAGCGGAATACCAATCATAATAGAAATCAAAACCACCATAATAGAATTTAAAAGAGTGGTTCTACATCCCACGATTAACCGTGATAAACTGTCCCGCCCAAGAGAATCTGTTCCCAGTAAATGTTTTGCTGAAACTCCCTGAGAAGCATTTAATATATCTGTCACTGTCTCATCATACGGTTTGATAACCGGACCAAAAATTGTGACAACAACTGCCAGAGATATAATGATCGATGCTGCAATCACCGGAACCGTAAATAATTTTCCTACTTTTTTCTTTCTACCAAGCATATTGTACACCTCCCTATAATTCCACTCTTGGATCAATCAGTGTATAGATAATGTCGATCATCATGCTGCATACCATAAAAATAATAAGCATAATCATCGTAATCGCCATGGTAATCGGAAAATCATTCTCAGAAATTGCCTTAATCAGAATGCTTCCCATCCCAGGGAGAGAAAATACCTGCTCAACTAACATTGATTCCGAGACAATGCCGCCAATCATAATGGAACCCACAGTCAATACCGGAATAATACTATTGGGAACAATATGCCCTAACATTGTGCGCATATACGAGAACCCCTTTGCTCTCGCGGTCATCACATAATTTTGATTCATTTGCTCTACAATACTGTTTCTCATCAATCTAGCCAGCAAAGCTATATTGACAAAAGATAGAACAATACAGGGAATAGAAACCCTGGATAGAAATTCTGCTGTGTTGGAATATCCTCCGCTAATCGAATATCCCGGCAAAATCTGTGGGACAATTAATAAAGCAATCAAACCTAATAAAAACGATGGTGTAGATGCCAAAACCAACAATACAACCATAATTCCTGTATCTAATTTTCTCCCCGCAAATACGGACTGAATCACTCCTAAAGGAATCGCCAACAAAAAACTACAAAGAGATGTTCCTATGATTAATGCCGCTGTTACCGGAACTTTATTCATTATCTCTGTGCCTACTTGTAACTTACCCACATAGGAAACGCCAAAGTCACCACAAACCGCACCTTTTAACCATATAAAATATTGTTCTATTAACGGTTGGTCTAAATGATACTGTTTCCTCATAGCATCTTTGATTGTACCATCAACATTTTTATTGGCACAAATAGTAAGGATCGGATCTGCACCAAATATATGCAGTAAGAAAAAGATCACGAAAGAGGTAATAAATAAGGTAATCAACATATAAAGCACTCTTTTTGAAATAAACTTTACATATTTCATTTGCAAGACTCCTCTCATAAAAAGACAAGGATACCCTGATACCATAGACACCCTTGTCTTTCTATTTTAATCTATAAAATTGTTTCATTTCACTATAACGCTTTTGTCAGGATCTCGTATACATCCTCTTCCGTCAAATCCACATTTCCACCTGTCAGTGGATAACTCATCGCTTTTTTCGCAATATCTTTGAAATATTCTTGTGTCACGCCGCCAGCCGAAAGTTTTGATGGGATCTTTAACTCCTCAAAAAAGAAATGCTTCACTGCTTCAATACCTGCCCTGGCGGTATCCATGAGATCCTCTGACGCAATGACACCGAATACATTTGTCGCCAACTCCGAAAAAGCCACTACATTTTTCTCACAAATAATATGTTCCATCCATACCGGAAGCAACTGCGCCAACACTTCGCCATGAGTGGTATTATAATAACCACATACCACGCCCTCAATCCAATGGATCGTAGCCGAGCCACTCCCCCTTCCAAAGCATAACATACCACTGGTTGCCAGACTGGCAGCCCACATCAGATTTGCCCTAGCATCATAATCCTCTGGATCTGCCAATGCTTTTGGTCCATTTTCGATCATAGTTTTTAGCACTGCTTCCATCATGCGGTTGGATAATGTGCTATCACCTTCACGATATAGATAGTCCTCCAGGATATGCATCATCATATCCGCGGTTCCTGCTGCCGTATACTTTGCCGGAACCGAAAAAGTATACGTAGGATCTAATACTGTTACCTTCGGTGAACATGCACTGGCTCCAAAGACTTCCTTTTCCTGTGTATCTTCATTCATAATGACACCTGCACAGTCAATATCAGATCCGGATGCCGCAATCGTGGAAACAACATA
>JAUNIU010000026.1 GCA_030523265.1 Eubacteriales bacterium
GTCCCTGGCGCCTGGGTCGGTGCCCCTGGTACTTGTGTCGGTGCTGCCGGTGCCTGCGTCGGCGCTGCTGCACTTCCCGCTTCCTGCTCTATATTCTCCGTTCCCTCTTCTTCCTCGACTCCAGAACTTTCTAACATTTCATAAAATTCTTTTACCTGTTGGTCGGAAGCAATCAGGGTATCCAGCTTTTGATTGACCTGATCCCGCAGGGCAATCACATCTGCACTTTGATCCAATTCCTCCAGTTTATCCTGTTCTTTCGCACTCAAAGTACCTGTATATACTGCGAATTTACCACCTTTCACAGCCTTTACATATAGACCAGTCAAAGAAGGAATCGTCGTATTAATATCATAATACTTATCCTCATGATAAACATATATCCGGTAGCTGGCTTTCTCTGCCCCATCAAAGATGGTGCAACTGATATTGTTATATGCCTCAATATACTCCGCTTCTGCCACCAGCTTTTTTTCATCAATATGACTCACATCACTGACATATTTCCCCAGGGCATCCATATCTACCTGCAGTTTTGCATCAAAATACTTCTGAATCAAATCATTGAGTTCTTTCTCGATCTCTTTCTCAGACTTCCCCTCCAATGCCAAATCCGCATCCGATTTGCCACTTTCCGTCGATGCAAACG
Organism: Eubacteriales bacterium; assembly: GCA_030523265.1. Classification (GTDB taxonomy): domain Bacteria; phylum Bacillota; class Clostridia; order Lachnospirales; family Lachnospiraceae; genus Butyribacter. The sequence goes on from JAUNIU010000026.1 coordinate 650, forward strand.
AAAAATTAATCTCTGGTGCCAGTAAAGAAAAGGTGCCCATACCGATTAGCATGATTGCCAGTGTAAAAATCCAAATTAATTTTTTATATCTTAATGGCATGCAACCATCACATCCTTTCAACATCCCGCTTAACGCAAAAAGCGCACCTGGGGAGATTCGAACTCCCGCTCCCGGCTCCGGAGGCCGGTGCTCTATCCCCTGAGCTACAGGTGCATAAACCGTTTGGATTATCCAAACGGCACTCTTATGATTATACCTTGATTCATAAGTTTTGTAAAGATACATTTTTGAAAACTTTGCAAAATCAGTGTCATTTTTTGTCAAAATGTGCAAAATATGCAAAGAATCCGATATCCGTCAAATGATTTTGATGCTACTCCATCCCTTGCACAATTTCCATTGTCCCAAGCTGTGTGGAATAGTGATATACATGTTCCGATAATATTTCATCTGGCTGTACACAATTTTCATTGACCTCCTGTACCATTTTTTCCAATTCCCGCTCTGGAAGATTATGACGGTCTGGCAATATCAACAATTCATGAATACTGCTGGGCAAAATATAATAACCGCCCTTGCACTGTTCGGATAATGCGGCCAGACACCCAGGATATAATATGACAGCCGCCCCATTGATCCCCTTTTCATTTGTAACCACCAGGGGATCTACAGAACCCTCCTGCTCTTCCGATGTATACAAGACCTCCGATGCCTCTGGCATCGGCCCTGTCTGGGGCAGCAATTCCTGTAACAGTTGTTCCATGGAACGGATCTGTATCGGAAATAACCGCATGGTATTTTCCTGTGCCAATTGAAACAGCCGTTTCGTATCGATATGCCACTCCTCCAGCAAATCGTCATGAATCATAACAGACCCCACACCATCCTCTTCCTCCAGCATCAGTACATGAAAGGTAATCTCCATATCCAAAAAAGGAATCGATGGTACATTTTCCAAACGTTTGTGATTTTTTTCGCCGGAAATCAGACGGTATATAATCCTCTCCCGACAGGCATCAAAAGATAGGTCCAGTGTATATTGTTCCATAGTATCTTTTGTCCTCTCGTATAACACCAGCATCTCAGATATCATTTCTTCTGTTGTTTCACCCCCAAGATATCTCTTATAATATTGCTGCAAATAGAAATTAGGAGAGATATTCACATGTTTTGACAGGATCACCATACTATCAAATTGCAAATCATTATTCTTCATCACCTTTTGTATCGCCACCTGATGTCCCTCCGGCAATAAATCCATCAACTGCTCTTTCAGATTTGTTTGAAACTCCTTATAATCCATTATTCTCCCCATACATTCCTCCATTCCAAATAGTATTGTGATATGATTTTACGTGCTCTAGGATAGGTGCAGAGAGACATTACTGATTTTTACATATCTCCCTGCCACCTCTTCGGATATCTCGAAAACCTCCTATTCTTCCCGATAAGTAATAGCTCTTCTCTAATAAATGCACCCTATTTTATTACCCTGGAAGTCCTTAAAATATAGAAATCTATGGAACGATAATTAGATCAAAGATAACAGACCGTGGGAAACTGCAATAGCGACTCTGCTATGAAAAAATTGTTATGACAAGACTGCTACGGCAACGGCGTTTGACATCTGTTATTCAGAACTCCTTAGACATAGGAAATTTTCTAACACTTATGCTATCAGACTTTGGGAGTATGGACAATTAGTAAATCTGCTATTAAACCGGGGGAAAATTCACAAATCCTACAAAAACCCAAAAACCGACCCCCTTCAAAAGATGTTTTTTTGTGCAACATCTCTTTTAACACCTCCTAAAATCAACACATTGCACAAAAAAACAGCGTATCTGCATTTGATACGCTGTTTTCTCTGCTCACAATATACTACTGTACGGATGATAAACCGAACTTCTTACTCCTATATGCGGACTACTGCTCTCGTAAAAATTCATCAATTCCCTTGGCTGCCGCTTTGCCGGCTCCCATGGCCAGAATAACTGTAGCCGCACCCGTTACGGCATCACCACCGGCAAACACTGCCGCTTTCGAGGTCTTTCCGTTTTCTTCCTCTGCTACGATACACTTTCTGCGATTGATCTCCAATCCCTCTGTCGTAGAAGAGATCAATGGATTCGGACTGGTACCCAATGACATGATGACCGTATCCACATCCAAAGTAAACTCAGAACCTTTGATCTCCACCGGTCTGCGTCTTCCGGATTCATCCGGCTCACCTAATTCCATACGAATACATTCCATGCCACTGACATTCCCGGCTTCATCTGTGAAAATCTGCGTAGGATTGGTCAACAATTCAAAAATTATTCCCTCTTCCTTGGCATGATGTACTTCCTCCACACGGGCCGGTAACTCTTCCTCACTACGACGGTACACAATATGTACCTCTGCCCCCAGACGCAACGCTGTTCTGGCAGCATCCATCGCCACATTACCGCCACCCACGACAGCTACTTTCTTACCTGCGATAATTGGGGTATCATAATTCTCATCAAATGCCTTCATCAGATTGCTTCTGGTCAGATATTCATTGGCAGAAAATACACCATTGGCATTCTCCCCCGGTATTCCCATAAACCGTGGAAGTCCCGCACCAGAGCCTACAAATACGGCATCGAAACCTTCTTCTTTTAATAATTCATCCACTGTCGTCGCTTTACCGATGACCAGATTGGTCTCGATCTTAACTCCTAATGCCTTTACATTTTCTACTTCCTGATCCACTACTTTGGACTTTGGCAGACGAAACTCCGGAATACCATAGGACAGCACGCCACCTGCCTTATGCAATGCCTCAAAAATAGTAACGTCATATCCAAGCTTTGCCAAATCCCCGGCGCAGGTCAGTCCGGCAGGACCAGAACCAATCACTGCCACCTTCTTGCCATTTTTCGTCTCAGCAGGCAGAGGCTTGATCCCCTCTTCTCTGGCAGTATCTGCCACAAAACGCTCCAACTTACCGATGGATACCGCATCTCCCTTGATACCACGGATACATTTTGCTTCACACTGACTCTCCTGTGGACATACACGACCGCATACTGCCGGTAATGCAGAATATTTGCTAATCACCTGATAAGCCTCCGCTACATTTCCGTCCACTACTTTACTGATAAATCCCGGAATATCAATATTTACCGGACATCCCTTGACACACTGCGGATTCTTGCACTGTAAACAACGGGAAGCCTCCGCCATAGCCTCTTCCTTATTATAACCCAGACAAACTTCGTCAAAATTCTTCGCACGTACTTTTGGATCCTGCTCACGAACAGGAACTCTCTTCATTACATCTACTTCCATGACTCTCCTCTTTTCTATATCAATCGAATTTAGTTACAGTTGCCACACCCGCCGTGATGGGTATCGCCTTCCTCTCTACGAAGCATAGCACGTCCCTCTTCGGTCTTGTACATCACCTGACGTTTCATCGCCTGATCGAAATCCACCAGATGACCATCAAACTCCGGTCCGTCCACGCAGGCAAATTTAATCTCATCCCCCACTTGCAGACGGCATGCACCACACATTCCGGTACCATCCACCATGATCGGGTTCATGCTGACGATGGTCGGAATATTTAATTCCTTGGTCAACAGACAGACGAACTTCATCATAATCATCGGTCCGATGGCTACCACACGGGTATATTCCTTGCCCTGTGCATACAAATCCTTGATCTTATCGCAACCATTTCCCTGAAACTCATATGATCCATCATCCGTGGCAATATACAGATTAGCAGCCACCTGACGCATCTCATCTTCCAGAATCAGTATATCTTTGGTGCGGGCTCCAATGATAACATCCACGTCAACACCATGTTCCTTCATCCATTTCACCTGTGGATAAACCGGTGCTGTACCCACACCACCACAGACAAATAAAATCTTTTCCTTTTTCAATTCTTCGATTGGCATCTCAATTAATTCCGATGCACAACCCAATGGTCCTACAAAATCCTGAAAGGTCTCACCCACTTCATATTCTGCCATCTCCTGCGTCGATGCACCCACTGTCTGAAATACGATCGTTACCGTTCCCTTTTCTCTGTCATAATCACAGACTGTCAAGGGAATACGTTCCCCCTCTTCATCCATCTTGACAATGACAAACTGTCCCGGCTGACAATGTTTTGCCACCCTCGGTGCCTCAATATCCATCAACCAGATATTGTTCGCCAGATATTCTTTTTTCAAAATCTTATACATAATGTGCCTCCATTATTATTTTTCTCACAACAGAACACTTTCTCCCATCGGGAGAACATCTTATTGTGTCGTAACCGGGAACTCCCGGAATTACTTCGTTTCTTTCGGAAATACCGTCAAATCTTCACATTTTGACAAAAAACTATTGGTATATCGCTTATCCATACTGACATTGTCCCCAAACCATTCCGGGGGACAAAAGGCAGAAGCTGCTTCTTCGCTTTCAAATTCCACTTCAATAAACGCCAGTCCCTCTAACACCCCGTGAAACACATCCAGTTCCCCGGTATGTCCATCCGCAAGCGGAATCACATAGCGGGATTTTCGGATCAGGTGATTATCCACCTTTTCCCTCAGATGCTGATAGGCTTTTTCATGCAGGGGTACTTCCATCTCCTGATTCACCTGTGCCACAATCCCAGAGGGCTCTATTCCCACTTTTGATTTGTAGGTCAAAATATACTGGTCGTCACTTTTACGAATCCGAACGACGGGATCGGTACAGAGATATCCCTGTTCGATCTCTTTCTTTTGATAACCGGATAAATCCGGCAATGCTTTTAACTGAAATTTCTTTTCGATCTCCATAGCGCCATTTCCTATGCCTCAGATTTCTGTGTTTCCTCACCAGCCTCCGTCTGTACTGACGTCAACTTTGCATTTTTGCTTTTGCGCAATTTGATTCCCAGCAAAATAGCACAGAATGCAACAATCGCACTGACAATAAATTTTACCAGATACCAGAGAAAGGCTCCTCCAAATGTAAAATCTGCGACCCCTTTTGCCAATAATGTTCCGATTATCATATCATTCCCGTCCTTTCCATACTGTCCCACTTCACGGACAGATGCCCACTGTCCCATCATCGGGACACTATCTGCGATTCACCAGTTCCTTCGTGATATCATTCCAATCCAATCCACATTCTACCATTAATACCATCATGTGATACAGAAAATCAGCAATCTCGTATTTGAGTTCTTCTGCGTCCGGATTTTTGGCAGCAATGACGATCTCCGTCGCCTCCTCACCACATTTTTTCAGAATCTTATCGATCCCCTTATCAAATAAATAATTGGTATAAGATCCCTCCTTTGGATGCGCTTTGCGCTCCAGGATCACATCATAATCTTCCATCAGGACATGTAACGGATTGGTCTCCACATAATCCTTCTTTGCCAATTCCTGGAAGAAACAACTCCGATGTCCTGTATGGCAGGCAGCCCCCACCTGACGAACCTTTGCTAAGATTGTATCATTATCACAGTCTAACATCAAGGACTTTACATACTGAAAATGTCCGGAAGTCTCTCCCTTAAGCCATAACTCCTGTCTGCTGCGGCTATAATATGTCATACGTCCGGTCTCCAATGTTTTCTCATAGGATTCCTGATTCATATAAGCCACCATCAACACCTCACTGGTGCGGTAGTCCTGTACCACCACAGGAATCAAACCATTATCCAACAGCTTAAAATCCGAAAAATCAATCAGGCTTTCAAACAACGCCACATCGATTCCTCTGTCTTTTAACGCTTTCTTTGCCTTATAGATATCTTTCTCCTCAAAATAATTGGTGGAAACCGCCACAACATTTTCGTAAGATAAAATGTCCCCCAGATCATTACGGATCAAACCATCCCGGACCATCACCCGCATCTTGGTATTATCGATGGTCTGTTCAAAACTTGCCGTCGTATCAATATGCTTCAGGACCGCACTGCCGATCCCCTTGTCATAAAAGGCATTTAACTGATCCGCTGACTGAAAATCCGCTTTCATATCCACTTCTATGGCCAGCTTATCCCTGCCAAAACGTTCTGTGATCTCCTCTAATACTTTCTCCTCCGGCAATAATGCCTTGCGGATCACCACCTGCTCTGCTCCGGTATACAATGCCTTTTTAGCATCTTCAAACCGCTCGATATAGATACCAATGATAAAAGGAATATCAATCTCCTTTTCGATCTGTCTGGCTGTGCTTAAAAATTCCTCTCTGGACGAATCATCTCCGGTATAATTATAGAGAAATAACGCATCCGCCCCTTCACAGGAATACCGTTCTGCCAATTTGATCACATTTGCCGGATATTCATTTTCCGCATTAATAAATGGAATGATTTTTTTCTGACTCATGATAAACTTCCTTTCGTTGATAACACATCACTGATACGCGGATCATACCCCGTCGCCTGATCCAGTGCCTTGGCAAACGCCTTAAAAGCCGCCTCGATGATATGATGATTATTTTCCCCATCCAACTGTTTTATATGTAGATTCATTCCTGCGCTATAACTGATCGCATAGAAAAATTCATGCACCATCTCGGTATCAAATGCACCCACCTTTGGAACAGTCAGATTCAGATGATAACGTAAATATGGTCTGCCGGACAGATCCAGTGCACATAAAACCAGTGATTCATCCATTGGCAGAGTACATTCTCCAAAACGGCAAATGCCTTTTTTATCTCCGATCGCCTGTTTGATGGCCTCTCCCAAAACAATCCCCGTATCCTCGATGGTATGGTGGCTGTCCACCTCCAAATCACCGTGAACCGATACCTCCAGATCAAATAACCCATGTCTGGCAAAGCTATACAGCATATGATCGAAGAAACCGATTCCGGTATCCACCTGTGCCTCTCCGCTGCCATCCAGATTTAATTTGATCTCGATATCGGTCTCACCTGTCATACGGGAAACCTCTGCCTGACGGTCAGAATATACGATTTTCTCTTTTTCCATACGCGACCTCTCTTTCTATCACTTTTGTTCAAAACGAACAGCAATGGAATTTGCATGGGCAGTTAATTTCTCCGCCTTTGCAAAGTCCTCAATATCCTGATGTACTAATTCCAGTGCTTCTCTGGAATAAGAGATGATACTGGACTTCTTGATAAAATCATCCACAGAAAGCGGGGAGAAAAACTTGGCAGTACCATTGGTTGGCAGTACATGATTCGGTCCGGCAAAATAATCACCCAACGGTTCACTGCTATATTCCCCTAAGAATATCGCTCCTGCATTCCGGATTCTGGTCATGATATCAAATGGATTTCTGGTGATAATCTCCAGATGTTCCGAAGCAATGGCATTGGCAGTCTCAATTGCTTCCTGCATTGTCTCTGCCACTAAAATATATCCATAGGCATCCAGAGATTTCTGAATAATCTCCTGACGGGATAATTCCTGTACAAAACCATCCACCTCTGCCGATACTTTCTCTGCTAATGCTTCACTGGTGGTAATCAGAATGGCAGAAGCCATCTCATCATGCTCTGCCTGGGATAACAGATCCGCCGCCACATAGCGCGGATTGGCGGTCTCATCTGCCAGCACCAGAATTTCACTTGGTCCCGCGATGGAATCAATGCTTACATGACCATATACCGCTTTCTTCGCCAATGCCACAAAGATATTTCCCGGTCCCACGATCTTATCCACCTTCGGAATACTCTCTGTCCCATAAGCCAGTGCACCGATGGCCTGTGCACCACCCACTTTATAGATCTCATCGACACCCGCCTCATTGGCTGCCACCAATGTGATGGGATAAACTTTACCGTCTTTTCCCGGCGGTGTCGTCATAATGATGCGATCCACCCCTGCCACCTTCGCAGGTACAATATTCATCAACACAGAAGATGGATATACTGCCTTGCCGCCTGGTACATATACACCGACACGTTCCAATGGTGTCACCTTCTGTCCCAAAAGTGTCCCATCCGGCTGACTGTCAAACCAGCTATAACGCACCTGTTTCTGATGATAATCCCGAATGTTTTTCAGGGATTTGCGAATGATCTGAACCAGACTTGGATCCACCAAAGTATAAGCTTCCGCAATCTCCTCCTGTGTCACCTGAAAAGTATCCGCAGTGATGGTCACACCATCGAATTTCTCAGTATAAGCAAATAATGCCTGATCCTTATTTTCCCTGACATCTTCCAAAATGTCATGAACCGTAGCCTCATACTTACCATATTGATTCGGACTTCTCTTTAACAAATTTTCTAAGATATTCTCCCGCTCCTGCTCCGTCAATTTCAAAATTCTCATTCTGGTAACACCTCCCGAAGATCATGAATTAATTTATTGATGCGTTCATGCTGCATTTTCATGCTCACTTCATTGACTACGACTCTGGCAGACAATGGACAAATCTCTTCTAATACTTCCAGACCATTTTCCTTTAAGGTAGATCCTGTCTCAACGATATCTACAATCACTTCGGATAAACCTACGATTGGCGCCAGTTCCACCGACCCGTTTAACTTGATGATCTCCACCGTCTGATGCTTCACATTATAGAAATAGTCTTTGGCAATCCGTGGGTACTTACTTGCCACCCGGATCAGGGACCCGTCGTTTAATTTCTGTCTGGCAGAAGCCGGACCTGCCACACACATACGGCATTTGCCAGTATTCAGATCCAATACCTCATACAATTTCCTGCCTTCTTCCAGAATCGTATCCTTACCCACTACACCGATGTCCGCCGCGCCCAACTCTACATAGGTTGGCACATCGGAGGCTTTGGATAAAAAGAATTTGAGACCCAGTTCCTCGTTGACAAAGATCAGTTTCCTGGTCTTCTCATCCTTCATCTCCTCACAGGTGATCCCGATCTGCTCCAACAGACGCAGTGTCTTTTTGGCTAATCTCCCCTTGGCTAATGCAAATGTTAAATATTTCATCGTTTACTCATTGCTCCTATCTATTATTCTTCGGTAATGTACAATACCCGTTCATTGCCATTGCGTTTCGCATATTCCTCATACTCTTCCACCGATATCCGGGAGGATTTACGAAGCATCTGCACCACTTCTCCCTCTGCCCGCAGCCGGGCTGCCTCCGCCAATGCCTTCGCTCTGGATTCCTTCGGATACAGCAAGAGCGTGCCTCCGATCGGCACATCCTGCAATAACTGCTGTCGTTCCAAGGCGATCATTAACTGATCCAGCACGATCACCAGACCAATGGCAGGGGCATCGTTGCCAAACTGTCCCATCAGACTGTCGTACCGCCCGCCGGAAGCAATCGCCTCCCCATTGCCATAGGTATAGGCTCTGAAAATCACACCGGTATAATAACTATAATGACTTAACATACTGAAATCCACAGTGACATAGTCCATAAAACCGTACAGATCCAGAATCCGTTCCAGTTTTTCCAGACGCTCCAGCGCCTTGATCACTCTGTCACTGCCGGAACGCTCTTTGATATAAGCAATTCCGGAAGGTATATCCTCCAACATATCCGGCAATTTTAAGAAGATTTCTTTTAACCCCTGGGATACCGTCACCTGATCTAACAAATCCTCCACACCGAAGAAATTCTTGCTCTCGATCAGTTCCCGCAGCTTTTCGGTCTCACTCCGGCTAAAACCAGCCTCTTCCACCAGTCCACGAAACAGATCCGCATGACCAACCTCTAACTGAAACTCTTTGAGACCACTCTTTAGCAGGCACTCAATGGTCAGTGCCACCATCTCCGCATCCGCATCGGAACTGTCATCATGAAACAGTTCGGCACCGATCTGGGTCACTTCCTGTAATTTCCCCTTGTACTGCTTTGTGTTGACGAAGGTCTGCGCGGTATAACAGAAACGGATCTGCATCTGTTCCTCCCTGCAATACTTCGCCACACAGCGGGCAATGGACGGAGTCATATCCGGCCGTAATACCAAGGTGTTATTGCCACGGTCAAAGAATTTAAACATCTCATTGGAAGATGCGGTCCCGCGCTCTTTACTAAAAATATCAAAATATTCAAATGTAGGCGTCTGAATATCCTGAAATCCATAGGAATGCATCATCTGTTGCAACTCACTCTGTACAGCTAACTTCTGCGCACATGCCATTCCATAAATATCACGGACACCACCTGGTGTGTGTAACAGTTCATTTCCCTTATCTTCTTTTACCATTATCCAATCCTCATTTCCTTAATATATTGCTGTAGGGCTTTCCTCTTTGGCATCATACCCTTTTTCCCGCAAAGCATCCAGAATTTCCTTTTTATGCTCATGGCCGAAGGCTTCTAATGTTATCTTTAATTCCACTGCTGCATTTCGATTGATGCTGACAAACTGGTTATGTTCCAGACGGATGACATTCCCTTTGTGTTCGGCAATGATATCCGCCACATTGACTAACTCACCCGGACGGTCCGGCAATAATACCGATACACTAAAGACTCTTCCTCTGGCGATCAAACCATGCTGTACCACAGAAGACGTAGTGATAATATCCATATTACCACCACTTAAGATGGAAACCACTTTCTTGTCTTTGCAGTCCAAATGCTTCAGGGCCGCCACGGTCAACAGACCGGAATTTTCCACCAACATCTTATGATTTTCCAGAACATCCAGGAAATTCACGATCAACTCCTGATCTGCAACGGCAATAATATCGTCTATATTTTTCTGAATATAAGGAAACACCACATCTCCCGGTGTCTTCACCGCAGTACCATCCGCGATGGTCTCCACACAAGGCAGTGTCACAACGTGTCCGGCTTCCAAAGAAGCTTTCATACAACTAGCACCCGCCGGTTCCACACCAATCACCTTGATGTTGGGATTGAGCAGCTTCGCTAAGGTTGATACCCCCGCTGCCAAACCGCCGCCACCGATGGGAACCAATATGATATCCACCGTGGGTAATTCCTTGAAAATCTCCATGGCGATGCTTCCCTGTCCCATTGCCACCGTCTCGTCATTAAAAGGATGCACAAAGGTTGCGCCATTCTCTTCTGCCAGTTTCAAAGCATACTGATAAGCCTCATCATAGACCGAACCATACAAGACCACCTCTGCACCATAATTCTTGGTACGGTTTACCTTGATCAGAGGAGTGGTAGTCGGCATCACGATGGTGGCAGGTACGCCAAACAGCTTCGCTGCATATGCCACACCCTGGGCATGATTCCCCGCCGAAGCCGTGATCAACCCCTTTTCGCGTTCTTCGTCCGACATGGTGCTAATCTTATAATATGCACCACGCACCTTATATGCACCTGTATACTGCATATTTTCAGGCTTCAGATACACCTTATTGCCTGTCTGACCGGAAAAATATTCACTGTAGATCAGATTCGTAGGCAGCACTACTTCTTTTACCTTATCGGATGCCTCTTCAAACTTGTCCAATGTCATCATAATATATCAGCTCCAATCTATTTTGTTTCAAACAATGCATCCACAAAACTTTCTGCATCAAATTTTTGCAAATCTTCTATCTGCTCTCCGATCCCAATATACTTCACAGGCAGATTCATTTCTGATTGAATGGCGATGGCGATACCACCTTTGGCTGTGCCATCTAATTTGGTTAAGACGATGCCTGTGATATCGGTTACTTCGTTAAATTGCTTCGCCTGCACCAATGCATTCTGGCCTGTGGTTCCATCCAGTACCACTAAAGTTTCCCGATGGGCATCCGGAAACTCCCGCTCGATAATGCGGTTAATCTTGCCCAGCTCCTCCATGAGATTTTTCTTATTGTGAAGTCTTCCTGCCGTATCACAGATGAGGACATCTGCCTTTCTCGCCTTCGCAGCATTGACCGCATCATATACCACAGCAGCCGGATCTCCACCCTCCTGTCCGGAAATGATGTCTACCCCTGCCCGGTTTGCCCACTCAGTCAACTGGTCTATCGCCGCTGCACGGAATGTATCTGCCGCCGCCAATACTACCTTTTTGCCCTGATCCTTCATCTGACCAGCTAGTTTCCCCACGGAAGTCGTCTTACCCACACCATTGACGCCGATGAGCAACACCACGGAAGTCTGATTCTCAAAATCATAGGCATGTTCATCCACCCGCATCTGTTCCTTGATGGTATCAATCAATAATTGACGACAGACACTGATCTCTTTGATCTTTTGCTCCCTTACCTTTGTCCGAAGATCCTCGATAATCTTTTCTGTGGTGGTCACACCAATATCCGCCATGATGAGAACTTCCTCCAACTCCTCATAGAAGTCATCATCAATCTCAGAAAATCCACTGAAAATCGAATCCACTCCAGCCACAAAACTGTCTCTGGTCTTGGTCAGCCCATCCTTTAATCTACTGAAAAAACCTTTCTTTTCACCCATGTTATTGTAATCCCTTCTTTTCTACTTTGCAAATACTAATTTTAATTAGCAATATCCTTTTCATCCAACAGATTCACAGATACCAGGGTGGAAACCCCCTTCTCCTGCATGGTGATACCATATAAGATATCTGCAGCATTCATCGTACCACGTCGATGGGTAATGACGATAAACTGTGTATTCTTGGTTAATTTATGTAAGTAATCCGCATAACGTCCTACATTGGAATCATCCAAAGCTGCCTCAATCTCATCCAGCAGACAAAACGGGGATGGCTTCAAACTCTGGATCGCAAACAATAAAGAGATGGCCGTTAATGCTTTTTCACCACCAGACAACTGCATCATATTCTGCAATTTCTTTCCCGGCGGCTGTGCAATAATGCGAATACCTGCCTCCAGAACATCCTCTCCTTCCGTCAGTTCCAGAGTACCACGTCCACCGCCAAACAATTCCTTAAACACTTTATCAAAACGAAGCCGGATCTCTGCAAACTGACTCTCAAACTGTTTGCGCATCTCCTCATCCAGTTCTTCGATGATTCCCACCAATACCTCTGCCGCCTTGATCAGATCGTCATGCTGGCCATTTAATAAAGTATAACGCTCCATGAGTTCCTGATACTGGTCAATCGCATTGACGTTGACATCACCAAGCGAACGAATCTTGCCCTTCAAAGACTGAATCTGCTTCTTCATCGCATCCTGCGGTAAGTCGATCGGTACCCGCAATTCTTCCGCTTTAGAAAAAGTCAGTTCGTACTGCTCCCACATATAACTGGTATGGGAATCCATCTTCTCCTGCAACTTTTCCTGCTGGTTGCGCAAACGGAAACACTCTTTGTCCAAACGGTTCATCTGCTCTGACAGTGATTCCCGCTTCTCGAAAAATCCTTTTTGCTTTTGTGTAAGCGTCTCCCGGGATCTGGCTTTTTCTTCCATCATCTGTGTCAGCGTCTCAATCTGTGCAGATATCTGCCCGATCTGTTCCTGAACCTGTCTGATCTGTTCCTCTTTTTCCTGCACCAATGCATCCGCCTGAGAATTGCTCTGAGCCGCTTCCTGTTTCTCCATCCGGATATGCTCCATTTCCTGTGACACACGGGAAATGTTTTCCTGGATAAACTGTCGCTTTTGCAGTAAACTGTTCTGCTGCAACCGGGAATCACTTTCCGACTCTGTCATCTGTTTTTCCTGTTGCCGCTTTTCCTCCAGTTCCCCCTCACATACCAGTATACGCTCCTCACGGACCTTATTCTGATGTTCCACTTCCTTGCGCTGATCCTGTAACTGTTCCAGTTGTCTGCAAATCTCTTCTTTCTGACTATCGATCCCCTGGCTCTCAAACCGGATCTGCTCCAATGCCTCCTGATTCTTCGTCAGGTCATCCGCCGCCCGGTCATATCGCAATTTCGCAGTGTTACGCTTGAGATTCAACTCCTCCCGTATCCCATGATTATTTGAAATCTTTTTCTGTATCTCACTGCCTTCCTGTTCCTTTGCCTGAATATCAGACCCTATCTGCTGCAACCGCTCCTTATGGGAAGCCACCAGTTTCTCCAACTCTTCCATCTCGCGGCGACGCCCCAAAAGATTATTGTTATTCTTAAAAGCACCACCTGACATGGAACCACCCGGATTTAAAAGCTCTCCTTCCGTCGTAACGATCCGAATGGTATGATGATATTTTCTGGCCAGCGCAATAGCATGGTCAATATGATCCACCACCACAAAACGCCCCAGCAAAGATTCCACCAGTCCTTGAAACCGTTCTTCTGCTTCTACAAGTGTAGAAGCCATACCAATCACGCCCGGCTCCGCCATAATATTATCTGCATGGCTGGCTTTCCTTCCCTTCATATTGGTCAGGGGCAGGAATGTAGCTCGTCCATAACGGTTTTTCTTCAGATGGCCAATCATACTTTTGGCGGTTTGCTCATCCTCTGTGACAATGTTCTGGATACTTCCGCCCAATGCCGTCTCCACAGCAAGCTCGTACTCTTTATTCACCCGTATCACATCTGCTACCACTCCGATGATGCCCGGATAATTTTTCTTTTGCTCCATGACACGCTTGATACTCTGTCCAAAACCTTCATAGCGTTCCGTCATATTCTGCAGAGAGTGCAGTCTGGAATTATCCATATGGAAATGCTGTTGCACATCCCGCTGCTCTCCACGAAGCTGTTCCAGTTCTCCCTGTAAATTACGCACAGAACGCCCCAGCTCCTGACTAATATTATCCATTTCCTGGATTTTATCCGTCAGATCATCCAACACCTTTTTTTCCTGATCTATTATTTCCTGTAACCCAGACGCTTCTGTCTTATTTTCCAGTATGCGTTTGGTCATCTCCACTTTTTTGATATTATTCTGCTCCAGCAAAGTCTGAAAACGCTCTTCCTGGGTCTTCACGCCAGTGTTAGCGTCCGCAGCCGCCAGAATCTCTGCATTATGACCTGCAATCTCTTCTTCCAGATCACGAATCTGCTCCAGAAGCTCCTGTCGTTCCACCGAGATTCGGGACTGTTCCTGTTCCATCTGCTGTAATTCCTGCACTAAGGACTGCTCTTGCCCGTCATACTGCTTCTTCTCCTGCTCCAGACCGTCCAAACGCTGATCCAGACTTTGTATCTGCTCCTGATAATGGGCTTCGTTTTGGCGTACTGCATTGATCTGCTCCTGCAATACCTTGATATCGCCTTCCCACTGATTGCGCTTCACCTGATCTGCCGACAGTGTTTCCCGACACTCTTCCATCTGCTGGTTTTGCTTTTCCAGCGTTTCTTCTAATGATACATATTCCGCTTTTGCCTGCTCATAATCTGTCTTTGCCTGCTCATAATCCCGGTCTGCAATCGCCTCTTTGCCTTTTAATTCTTCCAGGGAATTTTGGCTATGCTGGTATTCCATCAGATATACATTGATGTCCAGATTGCGCAATTCATCCCGGTAGGACAGAAATTCCTTTGCCTTTTCGGACTGCTTCTGCAAAGGTTCTACCTGTTTTTCCAGTTCGGATAAAATATCCTCGATGCGGACCAGATTCTGTTGTTCCTCCTCCAGATTCTTCTCCGCCATATGCTTTCTCTTTTTAAACTTCACAATACCAGCGGCCTCATCAAACAATTCACGACGATCCTCTGGTTTTCCACTCAATATCTTGTCAATCTGTCCCTGACCGATAATGGAATATCCTTCTTTTCCGATACCGGTGTCAAATAACAATTCCTGTATATCGCGAAGACGGCACGATGCACCATTTAATAAGTATTCACTTTCCCCGGAACGATATACCCGTCTGGCGATCTTGACCTCCTCATACGGAACCTTTAATTTGTGATCTTCATTATTTATCGTAATGGCAACATAGGCAAATCCCTGTGGCTTGCGCATCTGTGTGCCTGCAAAGATGATATCCTCCATCTTGGCTCCGCGCAGCTGCTTTGCACTTTGCTCTCCCAGTACCCAGCGTACCGCATCTGCCACATTACTTTTACCACTGCCGTTCGGACCCACGATGGCTGTGATCCCATCGTGAAACTCAAAGACTAATTTGTTGGCAAAAGATTTAAAACCATGTACCTCCAAACTTTTTAAATACATTCTGTTTCTCCCTTGCTTCTACTCGTTGCACCCAGCTGCAAAATTGCCTGGTATGCGGCAGACTGCTCTGCCTTCTTTTTCGTCCGGTCCGTGGCTGTCGCCACCTGTTTCCCATCGATCACCACTGCCACTGTAAAGGATTTATTGTGATCCGGTCCCGACTCGGAAATCAATTCATAATTCATCGAACGATGTTTTCCCTGTACGATTTCCTGCAAAATCGTCTTGCTGTCATAAAAAAGCTGCTTTTGTTCAATATCCCGCAAAACAAAACGTTGCACATATTCCTTTGCCCGTTCAAACCCACCATCCAGATATACCGCACCTATGGTAGCCTCTAAAGCATCCGACAGAATCGAATCCCGCTCTCTGCCTCCTGTCATATCCTCCCCTTTTCCCAGTTGGATATACTCGCCTAACTGTATCTCTCTCGCACACAGCGCAAGCGTCGGCTCACATACATAGCTGGCACGGATCCTGGTCAAGTCTCCCTCCGGCTTGGTGGGATTGTCCTGATAGATATACTCGCTAGAGATCAATTCCAACACCGCATCTCCCAAAAATTCCAGACGTTCATTGCACTGATATTTTTTTAATCTTTTTTCATTGGAATAAGAACTATGCGTCAATGCCATCACCAGTAAATCCGGATCTGCAAACGTGTATCCTATTTTCTCCTCAAACTCTAATATTTTCTTCTGATTCAAAATAATTCCGCTCTCCTTTATACTTCTTTTGCCGGATTCACCAGAGCAAAAGCATCTTCCACCGTCTTGATCTGATTTACCACGTCCTCCTCCAGAATCACATCAAAAGCATCCTCGATTCCCATCACGATCTGAAATACTTCCAAGGAATCTGCGCCCAGATCATCTACAAAGGTCATTTCTCTGGTAATCTCCTCCGGTTCCAGAGATAACACCTCCGCTATAATATGTTGAAGCTTTTCAAACTCCATGTCTGCTCCCTTTCTGTCGGAATACCGACGGTTATATTATTCAACTGTGAGATTTTCTTTGATCTTTTCATTAATCTTCTGCTCGGTAAACTGTACACATTGCAGGATTCCCATTTTGACATCCCTCGGCTCGGAACTGCCATGGGTCTTTACCACCAAACCCTTTAAACCCAACAACGGTGCCCCGCCATGATCGGAAGTATTAAATTCTTTCAGCGTCTTCTTTAACGCAGGTTTGATCAGCAATGCCCCGATCTTGCTGCGCAGGCTGGACATCAGTCCTTCCTTAACCTTCTTAAGTAAGGTGCCCGCCAGTCCCTCATACAACTTCAGGATGACATTTCCCACAAACGCCTCACATACGATAACGTCCGCATCCCCCCGCGGGATATCCCTTGCTTCGATACTTCCCACGAAGTTAATGTCCTTGCATTCTTTTAATAAAGGATATGTCTCCTTCACCAACATATTCCCTTTTTCTTCCTCTGCACCAATATTCACGATGGCTACTTTCGGATTTTTAATCCCCACCACATGCTCCATATAGATGGAACCCATTTGTGCAAACTGTAATAAATGGGATGATCTGGCGTCTACATTGGCGCCACAGTCAATGAGCAGAGAAGGTCCCTTGGCAGTAGGAATCAACGGTGCCAAAGGTGCACGCTCCACGCCCTTGATCCGTCCGATCACAAACTGTCCACCCACCAGGATCGCACCAGTGCTTCCGGCAGATACAAAAGCATCGGCTTCCCCATGCTTTACCAGATTCATTCCCACCACGATGGAAGAATTTTTCTTTTTGCGCACTGCCATCACCGGAGGCTCATCAAAGCCGATCACTTCTTCCGCATGTACAATATTCATCCGCTCTGTGTCATACTGGTATTTCGCCAGCTCTTCCCGGATCACATCTTCTTTTCCCACTAGGGTAATACAGATGTTTGCATTCTCCTGCATTGCCTCCACTGCACCCTGCACCGGCACCTGCGGTGCCTCGTCTCCTCCCATTGCATCCACTACTACTCTGATTTTTTCACTCATACTATATTATCCTCCATTCCAAAACGTTTTACGCGAAACGAACTATGTTCACATCCTCCTGACTAGTCTTTTTTGTAAAAAAATGACTGGAAGGATGAAAA
Organism: Eubacteriales bacterium; assembly: GCA_030523265.1. Lineage (GTDB taxonomy): Bacteria > Bacillota > Clostridia > Lachnospirales > Lachnospiraceae > Butyribacter. The sequence goes on from JAUNIU010000026.1 coordinate 18,696, forward strand.
TCCTAATGTATTTGGGGAAATGATCTGCTCGGTGCTCCCCACAAATAATAATCCATCTTTCTGTATAGAAGCACAAAATTTTTCATAGCTATCTTTCTTGGGTTCCTCCGTTAAGTAAATCTTGACATTGCGGCATACGATCATATGGCAATGTCTG
>JAUNIU010000256.1 GCA_030523265.1 Eubacteriales bacterium
AGTATACAGGTAAATCCACGTTGCTGCAAATGTGAGGTCACTTCATATTATCTATATTGAAAGAATGACGGAAGGACATAATCCCGTTACCAACCAGCGGGTTCAGGAAGAAGATGTATTGAACAATCCCAATGTGATTCGCTGCATGTACTTTATACGGGATGTCTTATTACAGGTAAAGGAGAACAAAGGAATCATTGGCGGTCGCGCGGCGAGCGCCAAAAAGGAACCGTTCCCCTTTGAAGTACTGGAGAAATTTCAATATGAAAAGGACAAGTCGATTTCTCATTTGCTGAAACAGGTTTCCGGTCTGGCGGAAAATGAGAATGTAAAAACAATCGGATATAAGGTTGTGACAGATTATTTAAAAGCAACGGGATATCTTTCCGAAGAGGTAAATCCGGAAAATAATCATAAAAAGACGCTGATAACAGAAAAAGGAATGCAGATGGGACTGTATCCGGAGTATAGGATTTCAGCTTACGGGGAGGCTTATGATGTTATCATGTACAATCAGGCTGCTCAGGAATTTGTGGTAAAGAATCTGGAACGCATGGTAAATGGAGAAATGCCCGCGGAACAGTAGGGTGCAGGTAGATAATCGTTTGACATAAATGGTAAAAGAGAGCTTGGCTTGTTGAAAGAAAGAGATTGGAGAAATGGTAATGATACAGGCGATGATAGAATACAGAGAATTATGTGCTGCTGAAATATGCAGAGAATTATTTGGAAACTTTATTCGTCATCAGAAGGTTGTGAAGTGCTGGCGAAAAGAGAATGGAAAATGGGTAATTCGTGATGACCCTTTTACAGACGACTGGTCAGAAGAAGATTATCAGATACTGGTTGGCTGTCTGAAAAATACGGTCAACACAGGTGGATTCGTCTATGCAGCATTTTGTGACGGCGTGTTGAAAGGGTTTGTTTCTGTGGAATCGGATTTATTCGGTGGAGAACAGAAGTATCTTGATCTTACCAGTATTCATGTATCGGAGGATATGAGAGGAATGGGAATTGGAAAAACACTCTTTCTGGCCGCAAAGGAGTGGGCGAAGAAAAGCGGTGCAAAGAAATTATATATTTCGGCACATTCCGCAGTAGAAAGCCAGGCATTTTACAAGGCAATGGGGTGTGTGGAAGCAGAGGTTTACAATCAGAAACATGTGGAAGCGGAGCCGTATGACTGCCAGTTAGAGTGCAGGGTGTGAGATACTCAGAGAGGAAAAGAAAAATCAGAGTCACAGACGGAGGTATTTTTCATGATGATTCAGGATAAAAATATTGATCAGGGACGAGCCTTTGACTGGGGAAGGACGTCTGCCGACTATGCAAAATACAGAGACATCTATCCGCCGGAGTTTTATCAAAAGATTATAGAGCGAGGACTATGCATAAAAGGTCAGAGCGTGCTTGATCTGGGAACCGGCACGGGCGTTCTGCCAAGGAATCTATACTCTTACGGAGCAAAATGGACAGGAGTTGATATTGCAGAGAATCAGATCAAACAGGCAAAGATACTGTCTGAGCAATCGCAAATGGATATTGACTATTATGCGATAGCAACGGAGGATATTGCTTTTCCGGACCATACCTTTGATGTAGTAACTGCATGCCAGTGTTTCTGGTATTTCGACCACAGCAAACTTATGCCGAAGCTGGCAAGGATGTTGAAACCGGATGGAAGACTGCTGGTATTGTATATGGCATGGCTGCCGTTCGAGGACCGGATTGCCCGGGCAAGTGAGGAATTAGTATTAAAATATAATCCAGGCTGGACAGGAGCCAGGGAAACAAGAAAACCGATACATATAGAAAACGTTGTGTATGATTATTTTGAAACGGTGGGACATGAAGAGTATGACGTTATGGTTCCGTTTACGAGGGAATCATGGCATGGAAGAATGCGGGCATGCCGGGGAGTTGGAGCATCTATGAATCCACAGGAACTTATGAATTGGGAAAAAGAGCACAGGACATTGTTGGATAAAACGGCGCCTGAGAAGTTTGAAGTGCTGCACTATGCAGCGCTGGCTGAATTGAAACGAAAGTGAAAGACCCCGATGTAAGCATGCGGAGCATCAAGCTGGAAACGATAAGTGTAAAATACGGTATCCACAGTTGGCACCAGAATGGGCAGATGAGCAAAAACGAAGTATGATGGAAACACAAAAGGGTAAAGGATAGAAGTATGTCAGAGGATAGGGATATGGCAGTAGAATTGGCAGTTCCGGCATATGAAGAGCTGGGCTTCCGGCAAACGCTTCTGGGAGATAAAGAAACAATGGCATATAACCATGCATATGGCGGAGTAATCGCATTTCCTGAAGAAAAATGGGATAGTTGGTATGAACACTGGATTGAGAAGCACGAGGGCAGACGTTTTTACCGATACATTCAGAATACCGATTCGAAAGAGTTTGTTGGGGAGACAGCATACCACTATGACGAGGAGCGGGATATCTATATCTGCGATGTAATTGTTCTGGCAAAATACCGTGGGTGTGGATATGGTTCTATGGCACTGAAAATGTTGTGCTCTGCGGCGCAAAAAAATGGTATTCAGGAGCTTTGGGATGATATAGCTTTCGACAATCCATCGGTTAATTTGTTTCTCAGGAATGGTTTTTCGGTTGCTTATAGAACCGATGAGAGTATTATGGTAAAATGATCATTATCCTGATTTCGTTGTTCCGGCGACAGGTTATATAAGTGATTATGGAATTAGTAATGAAAAAATAATCGAAGGAAGCAGAACGGAATAAAAATAAAACATATTTTGCTGGAATCTTCGTACCATGTGGTGCATGACAGAATCCTTGCAAGAGGAGAATCGGAGGGTTGCTGGTGTATGCAAAACATTAATCTTTGCCTGCGGGAACAGAAGCATTTTGACAATGTTTTAAGAATCCAATCCTATGGTAAAACCCCAGATGAACTGGCGGATGAAGTGTTGCGTCGTATGCAGGAGTTGTAATATCCAGGAATTAACCGGCTTCTTCCTGTTCGCATATACTATAAAGAAACC
>JAUNIU010000257.1 GCA_030523265.1 Eubacteriales bacterium
ACCAAAAAGATCACTACAGCAACATAACGTCCCTTCACGATACCATGGGATAACCGTTCCAACGAAGGAATCAGTGGACGATGGATGGTCTTTTCGATGACTTTATCAAAGGTAAGAATCATCGCCGGCAATACGGTGATGCAGGTAATCACACCGATCACCACGCCCTTCGACATGACGATTCCAATATTTGCCCCCAGCTTAAAGGTCATGAAGCAGAGTGCCACGAATCCTGCCACTGTCGTCACGGAACTGCTGGTCACGGACTTAAATGTATTGCTGATGGCATGTGCCATCGCACGCTTTTTATCACCGTCGTACCGAATCTTGTTTGCCTCATAACTCTCCAGCAGGAAGATGGAATAGTCCATCGTCACCGCCAACTGCAATACTGCCGCCAAAGCCTGTGTAATATAGGAGATCTCCCCTAAGAAGAAATTACTTCCCAGATTGTAGACTATGGACAAACCAATATTAAATAAGAAAATCAACGGTGTCACAAAGGAATCCATAGCAATCAGCAATACAACCAACGATAAGATCGCGGCAATTACCACATAGACCGGCATCTCCGACATTGCCAGTTCTTTAATGTCTGTTACCACGCCTGACATACCGCTGGCAAATACATTTTTGCCCACCATCTTGCGAATTTCTGTGATCGTATCCATGGTCTCATCCGCAGAAGTAGTATTGTCAAACAATGCTACCATCATCGTGGCATCCCCATTAAAAAAGGCTTCTCTGAGGTCCTCCGGCATCATCTCCACCGGAACGGAGATGTCCAGTGCATCATCATACCACAGTACATCCGTGACATGCTCCAGACTTTCCAACTGTTCCTCCAGCTTTACCACATCTTTCATCGGCATATCTTCCACGATAATCATCGAGAAAGCACCCATGCCAAATTCATCCACCATGATATCCTGCCCTTCCACTGTCTCCAATGTATCCGGCAGATAACTCAGCAAATCGTAATTTACCCGGGTACTGATATAACCAAACCCTGCTGGTATTATTAGAATCACTGCCAACAGCAAAATGATGTTTTTGTGTTTCGTGATCCACTTACCAATGTTAATCATCCAGTTTCACACTCCTTATTGAAAAATATTTTCAAAAAATGACTATCAGTCATTTTTTATATCGTATAGTATAATACTCCAAAACTGACCAACAGTCAATATCAATATTAGATTTTATGAAATTTTTATATTATGCTTGCTTTCCGTCCCCGAAACTCCGAAAGAAAAAACTGGTTTTCATCTATGATTGATGAAAACCAGTTTCACGGAATCTTTTCCCGAAATCTATATCGTTCCTGCGACGGAACACTATTTCGCTAACAGCAGCATAATCTCATTGCTGCGTGCAACAAAGTCTGTCATTTCCTCTGCAGATAATGGCTTATGTGCGATCATTGCCAAATCATATAATTGTTTACAGAACAGATTTACATTTTCCCCATCCTTATGCTCCAGGATATACTGTACCAGCTTGTTGGCAGAGTTTAATACCAAAATCTCTCCGCCACCAAACATACCCATATCCATACCGCCGCCCATGCTATACATCTTCATCATATCCTGCATACGGCGTGTTTCCTCCGGCATGGTCATCATAGAAGAGATGGCTTCGTTTTTGAACTTCTGCACCTTAACCACCAGATCTTCTTTTCCCAATACCGTACGGAACAGTTCGGACAACTGATCTGTCTGACTCTTTAAGGTCTCTTCGTCCTCCTGCTCTGTCATATTCTCCGTCAGTTCGGCATCAATGCGCTGGAATTTCACCGCCAGATCACCCTGCTCTAACTGGCTGATAAATGCCTGGTCAATGCTGTGGGTCAATATGACAGCATCCATATTCTGTTCACGGAACATATTGATATACTGGCTCTGCTGCTGCAAATCCGTCACATAATAAACCGTTGTCTTTTTCTCCTCTTCGGCCGCATCCTCAGTATTCTCTCCGTCCGCTTCCTTATTTTCTGAAGCCGTCTCGTTATTCTCTGAAGCTGCCTCATCGCTTTCCGTATCCGGCTCTGTCTCGTCACCTTCGACAGCTTTGACATAATCGGATAATGTGATGTATTTCTCATCCAGATTCTTAAAGATGATATAATCAGACATCTTATCACGGAATTTATCATCCTTTAAGCATCCGTATTTAATGAATGGGCTGATATCCTCCCAGTATTTCTCATAGTTTTCCCGATCCACCTTAAACATACCGGACAGCTTATCTGCCACTTTCTTGGTGATATAATCTGAAATCTTCTTGACAAATCCATCATTCTGCAATGCACTACGGGACACATTCAGCGGCAGATCCGGACAGTCGATCACACCCTTTAATAACATCAAAAATTCCGGAATCACTTCCTTGATATTATCGGCGATAAATACCTGGTTGTTGTATAACTTAATCACACCTTCCAGATTATCATACTCGGTATTTACCTTCGGGAAATACAGAATACCCTTGAGGTTAAACGGATAATCCATGTTCAAATGAATCCAGAACAACGGTTCCTTATAATCCTGAAATACTGTGCGATAAAAGGTCTTGTATTCCTCATCGGTACAATCATTTGGATGCTTCATCCACAGCGGATTGGTATCACTGATGGAAACCGGACGTTTGTGGATCTTGGCTTTTTCCTTGCGGGGAGATACCTCTACGATCTCCTTTTCGCCATTTTCATTCTCCCGTTCTTCTGTCTTAGCTTCCTCGACAATATTCTCCACTACCACATCATCCTCACGGACATCTGCGGCATCGATGGTCTCATATTCCTGCTCTGCACCCTCTCTGGATAAAAAGATCTCCACCGGCATAAAGGAACAATATTTATTTAATACCTCGCGCACACGATATTCATTGGCAAATTCCAGACTGTCCTCTGACAGATATAAGGTAATCGTGGTTCCCACAGTATCTTTGGTACCATCCGACATCTCATAATCAATACCACCCTCGGACTCCCATTTCACCGCAGTGGCACCTTCCTGATAC
>JAUNIU010000027.1:0-11732 GCA_030523265.1 Eubacteriales bacterium
AGCCACTATGATATGGTTTGTCATGACAGCATGGTTGAGACATAATACGACAAACCTGATATCATAAAATTATAATATTAATGTGAAAGGAAGGTAAGTGAAATGGAAAACAATGTAATTGAGCAGGTTTTTGGGAAGAACGTGTTCAACGATGAGGTGATGCAGGCCAAGTTGCCAAAGGATGTTTATAAGTCATGGAAAAAGACTTTGGAGACGGGGGCTGATCTGGATATTGATATTGCGAACGTCGTTGCGCATGCGATGAAAGAGTGGGCACTGGAGCATGGTGCTACCCATTATACCCACTGGTTTCAGCCGATGACTGGTGTCACTGCTGAGAAACACGATTCTTTCTTGAGCCCGGCAACCGAGAGTAAACCGGTATTGGAGTTTTCCGGTAAGGAGTTGATCAAGGGTGAGCCGGATGCCTCTTCATTCCCTTCAGGCGGACTTCGTGCAACCAATGAGGCAAGAGGTTATACAGCATGGGATTGTACATCACCAGCATTTTTACAGGAGGATGCTGCAGGCGTAACACTTTGTATTCCGACTGCCTTCTGTTCATATACCGGAGAAGCATTGGATAAGAAGACACCATTGCTTCGTTCGATGGAAGCTGTCAGCAAACAGGCAGTGCGTATCATGAAAATGTTCGGTCATGAGGATGTGACAAAAGTGTCTTGTTCCGTGGGTCCGGAGCAGGAATACTTCTTAGTAGACAGAGAGAAATATTTACAGCGTAAGGATTTGATCTTCTCTGGACGTACTCTGTTCGGTGCGGCTGCACCAAAGGGACAGGAGTTGGATGATCACTACTTTGGTGCGATCAAAGAGCGTATTGCCGCTTTCATGAAAGACTTAAATGAAGAATTGTGGAAAGTGGGCATTCTGGCAAAGACCCAGCACAATGAGGTTGCGCCGGCACAGCATGAGATGGCTCCGATTTTTACCACAGCAAATATCGCTACGGATCATAATCAGATGGTTATGGAGATCATGCGGAAAGTGGCAAAGAGACATGGTCTGGAGTGTCTGCTTCATGAGAAACCATTTGCAGGTGTGAATGGTTCCGGTAAGCATAATAACTGGTCTATGGTGACCGATACCGGTATCAATTTGTTAAATCCGGGTAAAAAACCACATGAGAATACCAAGTTCTTATTATTCCTGACGGCTGTCATCAAGGCAGTGGATGAACATGCAGAGATATTGCGTCTGTCTGCTTCTAATCCGGGCAATGATCACAGATTGGGTGCGAATGAGGCCCCTCCAGCGATTATTTCCATCTTCTTAGGAGAGCAGCTGGAGAATATTGTAGAGCAGATCGTATCTGGTGATGTATCTACTTCTATTCAGGGCAGCAAGCTGGATACCGGTGTTCATGTATTGCCAGTGCTTCGCAAAGATGCAACTGACCGTAACCGTACTTCCCCATTTGCGTTCACCGGAAATAAGTTTGAGTTCCGTATGCTTGGATCTTCTATGTCCATTGCAGATTGTAACTTCGTATTAAATGCGATTGTAGCAGATACCTTAGAAGCATTTGCAGATGAGTTAGAAAAGGCTTCTGATTTTGATACCGCAGTCAATGAATTGATCAAGAGAGAGATTACAGCACATCAGAGAATTATCTTTAATGGAGATGGCTATTCTGATGAGTGGGTAGTGGAAGCAGAAAAGAGAGGTTTGCCAAACGTAAAATCTATGGTAGAGGCGGTACCTTACTTGATAGCAGATAAGACAGTTTCCATGTTCGAGAGACAGAATATTCTCACCAAGGCTGAGTTAGAGTCCAGAGCAGAGGTTCGTTATGAGAATTATGCAAAGACGATCAACATTGAGGCAAAGACTATGATTGACATGGCTGGTAAGCAGTACATACCAGCAGTGATCTCCTATGTGACCAGTCTGGCAGATTCTATTAATAGTATCAAGGCTGCCAGTGATGCAGCAGATGTATCTGTACAGGAAGAATTGTTAGCAAAATGTTCTGGTCTGTTGGCAAGTGCGCAGAAAGCATTGGGCAAGTTAAAGACTGTAACCGCTGAGGCAGCGCAGAAGGACGAGGGAATAGAGCAGGCACTCTTCTTCAAGGATGCGGTATTTGCTGCCATGAATGATCTTCGTGCCCCAATCGATGAATTGGAGATGTTGGTAGATCAGGATTTCTGGCCGGTTCCAACATATGGAGATTTGTTATTTGAGGTATAGGATACGACGAAATGTGAGAGATAGAACCATTAATCTTCTTGAGTTTTCACACAAAAAATCATAAAATTAGACTGCGGAAACTCGACTAATAATCTTGCTTTCATATTAATATTCCCAATTATACATGAAAGGGAAGGGACTGCGGCTTCGGCTGCGGTCTCTTTCGTTTTGCCCTGTTTTATCGTTGTGTTTTTCGGGAAAATCATTAAAAGATTATGAAACATTCTAAAAAAATTGGAAAACTATTGGATAACATGGCGGTATAATGCTATGATGATTCTGACACGACAGGAAAGGGATAGGACATGTTTGGTTATATTATATGCAACAGACATAAATTAACAGAGGATGAGTGGCGGAGATATCAGAGTGTGTATTGTGGATTATGTCATTCTCTGAAGAAAAGATATGGATCCGTGGAGCGATTGGGATTAAATTATGACATGACATTTCTGGCATTGTATCTGGAAGCCATGTATGAGGAACCACAGGAGCATTATGAGACCCGCTGTCTCCTGCATCCATGTTCTCCGAAATCGATCGCATGCAGTAAATATATTGACTATGCTGCGGATATGACAGTGCTCATGGCATATTACAATAGTCTGGATGACTGGCAGGATGAACGCAAGTGTATCAAAGGTTTGTATAGTAAATTATTACAAAAGGATATCGAAGGATTGCGAGAAACCTATCCGAGACAGTGTGCCGGTGTCCTGAACAGTATCCAAAGGCTTCAGAACCATGAGAAGTCACCAGACGCCACACCGGATCATTTGATGCAGGATGCCGGGGAGATGTTGCAGGAACTTTTTGTATATCAGGAGGATTTCTGGAGTGATAAGCATCGGCGTTTTGGGTATGAATTAGGGCGTTTTATCTACCTGATGGATGCCACGATGGATTATGATAAGGATAGGAAGAAACAAAATTATAACCCGTTAGTAAATATGGATAAAAAGCCGGAGGAGATGGAAGAGCTCCTGGCAATGACCATGGGAAATGCATCTGCCATATTTGAAAAGCTGCCGATCCTCCAGGACGTCAATATACTTAGAAATATTCTTTATGGTGGCGTATGGCTGCCGTTTTATGCAAAATTTACAGGAAAGGACAAAAGGAATGATCAATGATCCATATCGTGTATTAGGGGTATCTCGTGATGCCAGCAAGGAGGAAATCAAAAAAGCATACCGTGCCAAAGCGAAACAGTATCACCCGGATCTTCATCCGGATGATCCGGAAGCTGCCGACAAAATGAATGAGATCAATGAGGCGTACGATATGTTGTCCAATCCAGAGAAGTACCGGGGTGCGGGACAGCAAAGTTATGGATATGGCAGACCCAATAGTGCCTATGGATCCGAAAGTGCCGGAAACAGGTCCTGGCAGAACGGGGAAGGGCAGTGGTACGGTGAATTTGAATATTATGATTTCGAGGATCTCTTTGGTTTTGGACAGAGGTATCAATCGATAGAAAAACCCAGTGTACAGCCGGGCGATAGCGATATGATACGATCCGCCGTACATTATATTTGTTCTGGAAATTATGATATTGCAGAAAAGTTGTTGCGTTCCATTGCAAGTGATGGACGAAATGGCAGGTGGCATTATCTGTATGCTCTGGCGAATCATGGTCTGGGCAACCAGATCTGTGCCTTGGAAGAGATGCGCAAAGCATTGCAATGGGAACCATCCAATATAACATATCAAAAAGCATATCAGGGTATGCAGCAAACAGGACAGTCATATCAGAGAGCCAGTGAGGAATTTCGGGAATATGCAAGAGGGATGCAAAAGATGTGTCTGGGATTTTGTCTGACACAATTTCTGTGTATCTTCTGTCGGTGTTGACAAATATTGGGGGATGTTGGAGGAATTATGAACATAACAAAAGAAAGCCTTCGGGAACTGGAATCATGGTATCAGGATTGTACAGCGTACTATATGCAAATACCGGAATGGGAAAATATGGTTGTGATATTGCGGGAGCATGCACAGGAAGCTAAAGTCGCACTGATTCGTATGAAAGTCTACTATGTATCCTGGATGCGGCAGCAACAGATTGAACCGGAATCCGGGGAATATGTCATAGAGTATCGGAATCTTATGCAGGTGGTGGATGCGGCAAAGGTGCCGCAGGACCAAATGTGGTGGGAGATATGGATGCGGCATTTTATCGTTTTGAGCGGCAGTCAGTGGCGGGAATTGTGGGATGCAGTGGACCGGGTCATGATACAGGGGATGAAACAAATAGGTGCCGGGGATCCTTGTACATCAAACGATGGTTAGTGGAGGAAATACATGGATCACAGGTGCACGATGGATGGAAAGGTGGGATGGATACATATGAAAAAATGGTTTGCAGTGGTTGCGGTTGTGATAATATTGGGCATTGCAGGTGGGGTATTTTTGCGGTTACACAATGCTGTCTATATCAAACCAATGAATGAATATGCTGTACCGGAGCAGGTGGTATCCTATCGACAGGATGATAAGACATGGGCAGAAGACCGGCTGGGAGATTCCTCGTATTCGATGAAATCTTCGGGATGTCTGGTGACGTGCATGGCATCTGCTATCTCAAGCAGTGGAAAGGCAATAACACCAGGAGAATTAAATCAGCTATTTTCGGACTCTCAGGTTTATGATGATGCGGGTAATGTGCAATGGGACCGTATCCGTGATTTAGAGGGATATTCGGTGGAGGTATTTGATTCTGTGTCAAAGCAGAAGCTGGATCAATGTCTGTCGCAGGGGCATTATCCTATTGTCCGGGTGAGGATGCATGGTTTCGGTAATTTTCACTTCGTTTTGATCGTAGGTACGAGAGAGGGTGAGTACCTATGTATGGACCCGTTGGAGGATGATTTGACAAAGCTTTCCCGATATGGGAATATGGTTTATGGGATACGGCTGTTTGCTTCTGCGTAAAGCAAATAGCTTTGTCAGTAGACGCAAATCTTGGATTTGCGCTGTTCTTCGTCTTGAAATGGTAAGAAAAGAGGTGTTTATGCAGTATATCAAGTTATTTAATGCGGAAAATGAGAGGGAGGCAGATTTGCTTCTGACGTCATTGAAAAGTGAGGGGATCGCCTGTTATGCACAGGATGCCGGAGCCGGGGGATACCTGACGATTACCAGTGGATTCTCGGTGTTTGGCAAAGATATTTATGTGGAACAGAGGGATCAGGAGCGGGCGAGAGCAATCCTGCAGGATATACAGGCAGGATGGGAGCTGGAGTCGGAGGAATATCATCTTCCCTGGTACCGCAACCGGGTGATCGTCTTACGGGTCTATTTGGTTTTGGTGGTATTGATGTTTTTGGGCATCCTGGGTTTGAACCTGTTATTTTGATCAGATAATGGGAGAATAAAAGGAGGATAATATGTATATTGCATCAGAAGAGCGTTATCAGCAAATGGAGTATATGCGCCTGGGGAAAAGCGGTGTATTATTGCCGAGACTGGCATTGGGGTTATGGCACAATTTTGGATCTATAGATTCCTTTGAGAACATGAAGGAACTGTTATTTACTGCTTTTGATGCGGGAATTAATCACATGGATCTTGCCAATAATTACGGTCCGGTCTATGGCAGTGCGGAGGAAAATTTTGGCAGGATCATATCGGGAGAATTGCGTGCGTATCGGGATGAGCTTTTTATCTCCACCAAGGCGGGTTATGATATGTGGCCGGGACCGTATGGAGATCATGGATCACGCAAGTATCTGATGGCAAGTATCGATCAGAGTTTGCGACGTATGCAATTAGACTACGTGGATGTCTTTTATCATCACCGTCCGGATCCGGATACCCCATTAGAGGAGACGATGGGGGCTTTGTCGGATATTGTGAGACAGGGTAAGGCATTATATGTGGGATTATCCAATTATAATAGTGCACAGTTGCAGGCAGCGGCAGAGATATTACGGGAGAACGGAACACCGCTTTTGATCACACAGCCGCGGTATAATATGTTAGACCGTCATGTGGAGAGGGATGGTTTATTGGAGACTGCCAGAGATGTGGGGGCGGGTGTGATCTGTTTTAGCCCACTGGAGCAGGGAATATTAACGGACAAGTATCTAAAGGGGATTCCAGCCGATAGCCGGGCTGCCAGAAATTTCTATCTGCCGACGGATAGTATCACCAAAGATAAGGTGGAAACCGTGCATAAATTAAACGATCTGGCAAGGAGGCGTGGGCAGAGCCTGGCACAGATGGCACTGGCATGGGTGCTGCGTGATGGTATGGTGACAACCGCGCTGATCGGAGCCAGTAGGAAAGAACAAATCTTAGATAATGTTAAGATTTTGGAGAACATGACCTTTACCGCGGATGAGTTACAATATATTGATGATGTTGTTACGGGAAAATAGCGACAAGGCCATGCTGCTATAAGCAGCATGCGCAATATGCATAACAGTTAATGTAAAATGCGGAAACGCAAGTTGAATTATGTCATCATCGGATGGTGTCAAATCTACTTTTGTATTTGTTGAAATTTTGGCTGTCTCTTACGTATAATAAATATACCAAGAAGAGTTGATTGGCCAATCATATCTCAATAACAGGAAACTTTGGAACATTCTTTTAGAAAGTTGAGGTGTGATATCAATGAAAGAAAAAGTACAGGTATTTGGCAGAGCACTGAGCGGAATGGTGATGCCAAACATTGGAGCATTTATCGCATGGGGATTGATCACAGCGCTGTTTATCGCAGACGGGTGGATTCCCAATGCAACATTAGCGGCTTTGAACGAGCCGATGTCACATTATTTGCTGCCGCTGTTGATCGGATACACGGGTGGTAAGGTAGTACATGACCATCGTGGCGGCGTGATTGGAACCATTGCCACCATGGGTGTTATCGCAGGTTCTGATATTCCGATGTTTATCGGTGCGATGATTATGGGACCTTTGGCAGCATGGATCATGAAGCAGTTTGACAAGGCGATTGAGGGGAAAGTAAAAGCTGGATTTGAGATGTTAGTAAATAACTTTTCCTTAGGTATCTTAGGTGCGATTCTGGCTGGTCTGGCGGTGGTAGTCATCGCTCCTGTAGTAACAGGACTGAACAATGTGATGGAGGCTGGTGTAAACTTCTTTGTCAATCATCATTTACTGCCATTAGCCAGTGTGTTTATCGAGCCAGCGAAGGTATTATTCCTGAATAATGCCATTAACCATGGTATCTTATCGCCGATGGGGATCAAGCAGGTGGAAGAAACCGGAAAGTCTGTATATTTCCTGTTGGAGGCAAATCCGGGTCCTGGTCTGGGTGTCCTGTTAGCTTATTGTATCGCTGGTAAGGGAAGCGCGAAGAGTACGGCACCTGGTGCTGTAATTATCCATTTCCTGGGTGGTATCCATGAGATCTATTTCCCATACATATTGATGAATCCATTGCTGATCCTGGCGACCATGGCCGGTGGTGCATGTGGTATTCTGACCTTTTCCTTGTTTGGTGTGGGATTAAAGGCTCCGTCTTCCCCGGGAAGTATCATTGCAGAATTGATGATGTGCTCGAAGGATTCTTATGTGGGACTGATTGTAGGTGTACTGATTGCAACGATTGTATCCTTTGTTATTTCCCTGTTTATCCTGAAAGTGGCAGGCAGAGATGTCAGTCTGGAAGATGCGCAGGCTAAGAAAGACAGCATGAAGAATGCATCCAAGGGAACAGCAGCTACGGTAGAAGGTGGGAATGCAGAGATACCTGCAACCGGAGAGTTAAAGATTGCGTTTGCCTGTGATGCCGGAATGGGGTCCAGTGCCATGGGAGCCACTGTGTTAAAGAAAAAGATAGATAAGGCCGGACTGAAGAATATCAGTGTGACACATACCCCGGTATCGTCCATACCAAAGGAAATCAATATTGTGGTTACACATGAGGAATTGGGAGAGCGGGCAGCACATAGTAATCCAAATGCGAAGCTGATATTGATCACCAATTTCCTGGCTGCACCGGAATACGATACATTGATTCAGGAGTTACAGGAGATTCGGAAATGAAATAAGAAATTGTTCATAGAAAACCGTAGTTTTCTAAAAAACTCTGCGATAGAATTTTCCGGATCCGGGTGTGCATTCTACATCGGAATCTTTATAGTAAATTGAGTAAAAATATGTTATACTATGGTTCAATTCGAGAAATAAGCAGATTCGTTTGGAACGCAGAATCCCTTTTGGGAAAGGGTATCATAACAGGAGTATACATATGAAACATGCATTACACCGATTTGGAAAGTTCTATAGCAGAGTCATATTGAATTTTATTGGCATATTTATTTTTGTTGGCATATTATCCGTGCTGTTTGGAGAAAATGGCTGGATACCCAATAAGGATATTTATGCCATTTCTGAGTTTGTATACCATTATGTGTTACCGGTGATGATCGCTTATTCTGCAGGGAATCAGGTACGGGCAATCGATACACAGAAGTCCGGGAAGGATTTGTATGCAGGAGGAACCATTGCGGTGATGGCCACAGCGGGTCTGCTGATAGCGAAGGTACAGGTAGGCTTGTTGGGGGCAATGATACTGGGGCCGGTTTGTGGTTATATGTGGAAATCCATGGTAGAACCGGTATTAAGACGGAAAAATATACAGGTGGAGATGTTGGTTCGCAACATTCTGGTGGCATTGATGGGACTGCTGATGGCTTTGCTGTCTTATTACGGTTTGGCACCTCTGTTGGAAAAAGTGAGTCAGGGATTGATGGCAGGAATTGTGTTTTTGATCCGACACCACTTGCTATTTTTTATGAGTTTTGTGATAGAGCCTTGCAAAGTGTTCTTTCTAAATAACAGTATCAATCATGGGATTTTGATGCCATTGGGGATGCAGCAGGCAGAGCGTGTGGGGACTTCTGTTCTTTTTCTGCTGGAGACAAATCCGGGACCGGGACTGGGATTATTATTCGCTTTATACTGGCACAGGAGACAACGGCGAAAAGAATATAGTGCAGCTATGTTTGTGGAGTTTATTGGTGGTATACACGAGGTATATTTCCCGGAAATACTGTCTAATGTTCCTCTGCTTTTGTCCGTGATTGCCGGTGGGACTGTGGGGAATCTATGGTTCTCTGAATGGAATTTGGGGGTGGCATCGGTAGTGTCTCCTGGCAGTATTGTCACCTTGATGATGATGAGTCCGAAAGGACAACTGTTGGGGATCTTAGCCGGAGTGTTACTATCTGCGATGGTTTCTTTCTTTGTGGCAAAGTGGATACTGGTATGGCAGGGGGCGAAGGAGATATCAAAAGTACCAAAAGAGGGACAGAAGGAAGCGGAGTGTTGCAATATGAGTGAGATACATAAGATTGGTTTTATCTGCGATGCAGGGGTTGGTTCCAGCTCTATGGGGGCAGCACTGCTGCGGAGAAAATTAAAGGAATCGGGACTGGATCACGTGGAGGTATCTGCCTATGCCATGGATCAAATACCACAGGATTTGGATCTGGCAGTCTGTCAGAAAAATTTTAAAGAATTATTATTAAAGGAATACAAGGATCAAAAAATCATTACCATGGATAGTCTGTTAAATCAGCAGGAATTATCCGAGCTTGCGCAGATGATCCGCAAAAGGAGTGAATCGATATGAATTTTACCCCTCGTTTAATTAAAATACTATTGATTTTGTTGGAAGAACCAGAGGCGATATCTGTTCGGAAGCTGGCGGAACGCATCGGTGTCAGCAAAAGAACCGTACAGCGGGAATTGGAATATATCGATGCGGATCTGGCATCCTACCCGGTCACCTTTATGTCTAAGACAGGGACGGGTGTATGGCTATCGGGATCTTCGGAGGATAAAGCTGCCTTGTTGGAGGAACTGCGGGGAGATGACTCGTATGATGCAGGTGACAGAGAGACACGAAGAAAGCGTTTGACATTGGAGATCTTAAAGGAAAAAGGACTGAAGAAGCTCTATTACTATGCCAGTCAGTTTCAGGTGAGTGAGGCGACTGTCAGCTCTGATCTGGAAGCCATTGAGGGTTGGTTAGAAGCGCAACATTTGACGGTGCACCGCAAGCCTGGCAGTGGTGTGGAAATATTGGGGACAGAGGAGAATTTTCGTGCAGCGATCCGTACCTTTATTGATGAAAATATAGATACAAAATTACTGTGGGACTCCTATGAGGTAACCGAGGAATCCCATTTGGATTTCATTGGGAGCCATGGGATAGGGCAGGTTTTGCAGGATGACATATTAAAACGTGTTGTGAAATGTATTTCTGCCATGGAAAACAGAAGAATGATGTCTCTGACGGAACATTCCTATACCGGTTTGGTGTTACATATTTCCATTGCTATCAGCCGTATTATTCAAAATGAGATCATGGAATCCAAAGACTTTTTATGGGAAAATATGGAAGAAGATGAGGATTATCGGTTGGCTGGCGAGATTGTGCATCAGTTGGAGCGCGAGTTTGAGATCGAGATTCCTGACATTGAGACCGCGTATATTTGTTTGCATATCAAAGGAGCAAAGCATCAAAGTGTAGAATGGAATGGACAAAAAACCATCGAGATCGAGCGAAAGGAAATGATGAATCTGGTCAATGAGATGATCGATTCCTTTGATGCCCAAAATGCTTTTTTCCTAAAACAGGACAGTGAATTTATCCAGGGACTTTTGGCGCATCTGCAACCCACCATGATCCGTTTGATGTATGATATGAAGATCGCCAATCCGGTTCTGGAGGAGATTCGTCATACATATCCGGATATCTTTGAGCAGAGCAAGCGAGCAGCGGCGGTGCTGGAGCAGTTTGTGGGGAAAACAGTGCCGGAAGAGGAGATCGGATTTCTGACGATACATTTTGGGGCGGCAAAGGTTCGTATGGAGGGGAAGCAGGAAAACATACGGTGTGTGAAGGTGGGGATCGTATGCGCCAGCGGCATCGGAATATCCCGGTTGATGCTATCCAAATTAGATAAAATATTTCGGGACCGGATTCAGATGGAAGCCTATGGCAAAAATGATATTACACCGTATATTATAGGGAAAACAGACTTTTTTATCAGCAGCATATCGTTAAAAAATCTGGAGGCGGATGTCTTGCAGGTTAATCCGCTGCTAAATGATGATGACATCCAACAGATCCGGCAAAAAATATATCACTATGAGCGGATTCCCAAAAGAGAACAGGAGGAGACTACCTTTACTGCTGAGTTAGAACAGATAAATGTGTTGGCAATGCAGATCAAGACAATTTTGCGTTATCTGGATGTTTTTAAGGTGAGTCCCGATGTGAGTTTTGGAGAGCTGGTTGAGGTGATTTCCAGAAGGATGTCCCCATATGGGGACAGACAGGTGATGATCGAGGAGGCCATTGAGGAACGTGAGAAAATCGGCAGTCAGATCTTTGCGGAGTTTGGTTTTGCGCTATTACATACCCGTACCAGAGGCGTGACCAGGCCATGGTGGAAAACTCCATTCAGCTGTTTTGCACGGAAAATCTTTCAGAGGAATAAACAGGAACGGGCGGCGTGCTTGTCCCCGAAAAAACC
>JAUNIU010000027.1:11742-18677 GCA_030523265.1 Eubacteriales bacterium
ATCCATATTTTAAGTGGATTCATTTGGTTTTTGTCATGTTATTACCTGTCGATGATTATATCCGGGTCAACAGTGAAATCCTGGGGTATATCAGTAGTATTTTGATCGAGGATTATGATTTTCTGATGACGATCACCGGAGGCGATAAATCGGAGATTGAATCGGCACTATCCAAGCATTTGCGCAAGTTTTTTAATCAGACACTGGCAAAATATTCAGAATGAACAGGATGCGTATCTTAAGGGTACGCATTTTTTGCTGTATCGGGAACTGCTATAAAGATCAAAACTTGTCACCATCCGATGGTGTCAAACCCCATCTTCTTTCAGTTGAAAAATACCCCTTAAGCTCCATATAATATAGACATAGAGAACGGAATCAAGTAAAAAACAGCAAAGGAGGATGTCTATGTTATTTTCAAAAAAAGCAAAGGAGCCGGAGAAAAAATTGGCATTATTGTATCCGGAAAATGTCAAGGTCGGATGCAAGGCAGACACAAAGGAAAATGTGATCCGAACCGTGGGACAGATGTTGGTGGATAGCGGTTATGTGAATCCGTCCTATGTGGATGCCATGGTGAAACGTGAGGAAACCTTTTCTACTTTTATGGGAAATGGGTTGGCATTGCCACATGGTGTGGAGGAGGCAAAGAAAGAAGTGAAAGCCTCCGGCATCGCTGTGATGGTATTCCCAGATGGTACAGACTGGGGAGGAGAGACGGTTCAGGTGGTAGTTGGCATCGCTGGTGTGGGTGACGATCATTTGGCGATCCTGGGTGTGATTGCAGAGCAGATGTTAGAAGAAGGTGCTTTGGAAAAATTAACCAGTGGTAGTGCAGATGATGTCTACCAGATGTTGAAAGGGGAGGAATAGTATGATCGTAACAGTAACAATGAATCCTGCGATTGATAAGACATTGGACATTGACCGGTTTGAACACGGCGGATTGAATCGCATCAAGCATGTGGAATTAGATGCGGGTGGAAAGGGGATCAATGTCTCCAAGACCATTCATGAATTGGGTGGGGAGAGCATTGTGACCGGATTTATCGCAGGAAATACAGGCAAGATCATTCAGAATGTGATGGATGAGTGGCAGATGAAAAGTGACTTTGTAGAGGTGGAGGGTGAAACGAGAACCAATACAAAGGTATATGAGCAGAATGGTTTGTTGACGGAACTAAATGAGCCGGGACCGGAGATTCAAAAAGAGGATTTACAGAAATTGTTATCGAAATTAGATGGATATGCCAAGGAGGGAACTCTGTTCGTACTGGCAGGCAGTGTGCCAAAAGGGATTGATAACGACATTTACCGGCAGATCATCGAGATGGTACATAAAAAGGGTGCAAAGGTACTGTTAGATGCAGATGGTGAATTATTCCGTACCGCTTTATCGGCGAAGCCGGATATCATCAAACCAAACCGGGTGGAATTAGAGCAGTATGAGGGAATGGATTATGTGGCTTCCGAAGCAGAAGTGACTCGTATCGCAGAGAAGTTGACCGAAACCATTGATCAGGTAGTGGTATCCATGGGGAAAAGCGGAGCTATCTTCCTGACGAATGGCACAAAAGTGAAATGTCCGGGTCTGAATGTAAAGGCACATTCCACAGTGGGAGCGGGAGATGCTATGGTGGCTGGTTTATCCTATGCATGGGATCAGGATTTATCACCGGAAGAGACGGTAAAACTTTGTATGGCAGTATCGGCAGGTGCCGTGACCACCATCGGTACAAAGCCGCCTAGCCGTCAGGTAGTGGATGATTTGATGAAGCAGGTAGAGATCCAACCGATCGAAGCATAACAAATATTATAGAAGGGAAGTAGAGACCATGAAAACAAAAGCCGTTAGAATGTATGGAACCAGAGATTTACGTTTAGAGGAGTTTGAATTACCAGAGATCAAGGATGATGAGATATTAGTCAAAGTCATGAGTGATAGCATCTGTATGTCCACTTACAAATTAGTGGAACAGGGTAAGAAGCACAAGAGAGCCCCGCAGAACATTGATACCAATCCGATTATCATTGGTCATGAATTTGCTGGTGTGATCGTAAAAGTGGGAGCCAAGTGGCAGGATCAGTTTAAGCCGGGACAGAAATTTGCACAGCAGCCAGCATTGAATTACAAGGGCAGTCTGGCATCTCCGGGATATTCTTATGAGTATTTTGGCGGTGCATGTACGTATTGCATCATCCCTCATGAGGTAATGGAGTTAGGTTGTCTGATGAACTATGATGGAGACAGTTTCTTTGAGGCGTCATTGGGTGAGCCGATGAGCTGTATCATCGGTGGATATCATGCCAATTATCACACCAATAAGAGAAATTATGATCATGCGATGGGTACGAAGAAAGATGGAAATATCCTGATTCTGGGCGGCTGCGGACCGATGGGACTGGGTGCTGTCAGCTATGGTATTCAGTTTGAGAACCGTCCGAAGCGTATCGTGGTAACGGATATCAGTGATGACCGGATTGCCAGAGCCAAAGAGATGATCACCATCGAGCAGGCTAAGGAAAAAGGGGTAGAGTTACAGTATGTGAATACCGCAGCCATGAAAGATCCGGAAGCAGAACTGATGGCGATCACCGAGGGACATGGTTACGATGATGTATTTGTCTATATACCAAACCGGCAAGTGGCAGAGATGGGAGATCGGCTGCTGGCATTTGATGGGTGCATGAATTTCTTTGCCGGACCTACGGATAATCAGTTCAAAGCAGAGATCAATTTGTACAACGCGCATTACACCAGCTCTCATATTCTGGGAACCACTGGCGGAAACAATGATGATCTGATCGAGGCCAATAAGCTGGCGGCTGCCGGAGCGATCGAGCCGGCTGTTATGGTTACTCATGTGGGCGGCATTGACAGTATTGCGGAGGCAACCTTAAATTTACCGAAGATTCCGGGGGGCAAAAAATTGACTTATACACAGTTTGACATGCCTCTGACTGCTATTGATGACTTTGCGGAATTGGGCAAGACAGATCCTATGTTTGCGAAACTGGATGCCGCTTGCAAGAAGAACCGTGGTATGTGGTGTGCAGAAGCAGAACAAATTCTGTTTGATCACTTTGGGGTAGATTTTAAGTAAAGGGAACTGAGCAAAAATGTAATGATAAGAAGCATAGAAATGCTTCAGAATGGAGGAGATATTATGGTATCACAGAAATTAGTAGTAAAAAATGAGTCGGGTTTACATGCAAGACCAGCCGGTGTGCTGGCGCAGGCAGCTTCCAAATGTTCTTCCAATGTGACCATCGTGGTGGGAGATAAGACAGTGCAGGTAAAGAGCATCCTGAATCTCATGGCTGCCGCGATCAAATGCGGTACAGAGATTGAGTTACGCTGCGATGGTGAGAATGAGGAAGAGGACTTAAAGACACTGGTGGATCTGATCGAGAGTGGATTAGGAGAATAGGCGTATGATTAATTTAAGTGTAGAAAAGACCGCATCTCGTGGTATTGCCATCGCTCCGGTCTATCTGTATCAGGAGGTGGATTTGACACCGGATACTGCCTTGATTACGGAAGATCAGGTGGAAGCAGAAGTGGCGCGTTACGAGACGGTCAAAAAAGAAGTGGTGGCTGATCTGGCTGCACTGGCAGAGGAAAACGAGATCTTCGCTGCACATATGGCGATTGCGGATGATTTTACGTTGCAGGAGTTAGTCAATCAGAAAATTTGTTCGGAACAAAAAAATATTCAAATGGCGATTGCGGAAGCGGTAGAGGAAGTGTCGGCATTGTTTCAGCAGATGGACGATGAATATATGCGGGAACGGGCGGCAGACGTACAGGATATTGGCAAGCGGTTTCTGATTAAATGCAAAAATGCCAGTGTGCAGGATCTGTCTGCCATCGCGGAACCGGTCATTGTGGTGGCAAGAGACTTGTATCCATCGGATACCGTCAAAATGAATCCGGCATTTGTCAAGGGAATTATTACAGAAGAGGGCGGTGTCACCAGTCATGTATCCATCATGGCAAAGAATTATGGGATTCCTGCCCTGACTGGAGTGGCAGGTGTGCTGGAACAGATCACAGATGGCGTGATGGTGTGTATGGATGCCGAAGCAGGTCTGATCGTGATTGATCCGTTAGAGAGTGTCAGAGAGGACTATGAGAAACGGAAACAGGAGCAGGATGCCGAATTGGAATTGATCAAGAAATATCGTGAACGCGAGCCGATTACTCCAGATGGGAAGCGCGTGTCGCTGTGTATCAATGTGGGAAATACCGCAGAGATCAAGCAGGCGTTAGATAAAAATATTGACGGAGTAGGTTTGTTCCGGACGGAATTTCTCTATATGGATAACCAGCATTTTCCAACGGAGGAAGAGCAGTATCAGGTATATAAGGAAGCGGCAGAGCTTTGTCCGAAAGAAGTGACGATACGAACGCTGGATATCGGTGGTGATAAGGAATTGCCATATTATGAGTTTGATCCTGAGGAAAATCCATTCCTGGGCTGGCGTGCGATCCGTATTTCTCTGGATATGCCGGATATGTTTCGGACGCAGCTTCGAGCCATTCTGCGTGCCAGTGCATTTGGACATATTCGGATCATGTTCCCAATGTTGATTTCTCTGGAGGAGTTGCGGGATGCAAAAGCCATCCTGGAAGAGTGTAAGCAGCAGCTTCGGGAAGAAGGCATCGCGTTTGATGAGGAGATGGAAGTGGGGATGATGATGGAGACCCCAGCCAGCGTGCTGTTGGCAGACGAGTTTGCCAAGGAAGCCGATTTCTTTAGTATCGGTACCAATGATTTGACACAGTATGTCTTGGCAGTGGATCGTGGCAATAAGAAAATCGCATCCCGGTATGACAGTTTCCATCCGGCGGTCTTAAAGGCGATCGAAACCATTATCAAGGCAGGTCACAGTCATGGCATCAAGATAGGAATGTGTGGAGAGATGGCAAGTGATGTCAAAGCGATTCCGATCCTCTTACAATATGGTTTGGATGAATTTAGTATGTCGGCAGGAAATGTTGATTATGCCAGAAAGATCATTATCGGAAAATAACATAGATTAGAGGAAGTGCCCACGGAATTTGTTTCGTGGGCACTTTGGGGTGTAAACAGATACATCACGTCACGGAAAAAGATGCATAGGATTAGTATAAGGTCTTTGTTAGGAGTCAGATCGTATGTGGACCCTGATCATCGGAATAATGGTTCCCTTTTTGGGGACTTCTTTGGGAGCACTTTGTATCGTTTTCATGAAAAAACAATGGAATATGCAGGCGAGTCGTGGATTGAACGGATTTGCCGCTGGCGTGATGGTGGCGGCATCCATCTGGAGTTTGTTAATTCCGGCACTGGAACAATCATCTTCTTATGGCGTATTTGCTTTTATGCCGCCTATGATGGGGTTTTGGCTGGGGATTCTGTTTTTGTATTTTTTGGCATATTTTGCGAAAAATGTATCGGTATGTGAACGGCGATGTCTCTGGGACAATCAAAGGATGTGCCGTGCCATGATGTTAGTCTTTGCCATCGTCATACACAATATTCCAGAGGGAATGGCAGTGGGGGTGGCATACGCGGGATGGAGAAGTGGCACCGCAGGAATTACGGCTTTGGGTGCGCTTACTTTATCCATCGGGATCGCCATACAGAATTTTCCGGAGGGTGCGATTGTATCTATGCCTCTTCGGGCACAGGGGATGAGGCGGAGAAAGGCAGTCGTCTATGGTATTCTCTCTGGAATCGTGGAACCGATAGCGGCTGTTATCACCTTGCTGCTGGCGGGGGTGCTGCGTCCTGCGATGCCGTATTTGTTAAGTTTTGCTGCGGGCGCAATGTTGTATGTGGTGGTGCAGGAACTGATACCAGATATGGCAGAGGGGTCCGGGGCGAATCGGAGAATTTTGTTGTTTGCTTTGGGATTTTCCTTGATGATGGGTCTGGATGTTGCACTGGGATAAAGGATCTTTAAAAGAATTGAATGATATGATACTATAGATATGTCGAAAAGATATAATGATGCGATGAAATAAAAGGATACAGGAAACCTGACGGTTTCGATGATATGATGAGGGGGAAATGGTTTGGCATTTGAAAATTATTTAGAACAGATACAGGATAAATTTATTCGGGAGAATTTAATGTCCGATGAGTTTTTGGATTTTTTGCAGGGCAGCCGGATGCCGATGGATGAATTGCTGGCATATTATCGTTGTGCCATCATGGAGATTGAGACAAAATTTAAGGTGTTAAACGAACAGTTTTCCCTGCAATATGATCGCAATCCCATTGAGACCATTAAGAGTCGTGTTAAATCCACCGAAGGCATTATCCGGAAGATACGCAGAAAGAATTTGCCGTTGTCTTTGGATTCCGTGGAACAGAATATACGGGATATTGCAGGAGTGCGGGTGATTACTTCCTTTCAGGATGATATTTATTTGTTGGCGGAGTGTTTATTACAGCAGGACGATATCACACTGATTGAGAAAAAAGATTATATTCAGGCACCCAAGGATAATGGCTATCGCAGCCTGCACCTGATCGTAGAGGTTCCTATTTTTCTGAAAAACGAAAAGCGTCCTATGAAAGTGGAGGTACAGCTTCGGACGATTGCGATGGATTTTTGGGCGAGTCTGGAACACAAACTGCGTTACAAAAAGAACATACCGGAGACGGAGACAGAGCAGTTAGCACATGAATTAATGGAATGTGCGCAGATCAGTGCATCGTTAGACAGACGAATGGAGGACATTCGTAATCGTATCACGAAATCCACCGAGGCGGAAAAAGAGAAATCTATGTCCATCGGTGATGTAATATTTCATAAAAATTTATTTCATTAACAAAACACAGGAATGAGGTGGAGCATGCAAAAAAAGTACAGTTATGACTATGACGATGTGGAAGACAGGGGAAAGGGTGCCGGGACGATGGTTGCCGATATCCTGGCAG
>JAUNIU010000028.1 GCA_030523265.1 Eubacteriales bacterium
CCGGCTATCACATAACCCCCTTTATCCATCTGTATAAGTTCCGAAAAGCACTGGGTATCCGGCATCTGTCCCACCGCAACAAACACGCCTTCCACAGACAGTTGCATTTCCTCTCCGGTCTTTACATGACGTAACTTTACTCCACATAAATGTTCCTCTCCCTCCAGGGACGATACCGTCTGTTCTAATCTAAAATGTACATTTTCCTTACCGCGTAAAAGCATTTCCCGCTTTTTCTCTCCCCGAAATGTATCCCTGCGATGAATGAGAAATACCTGTCTGCAATAATTTGATAAGAATAAGGCGTCCTCCAACGCCGTATTCCCACCACCTACCACCGCCACATCTTTTCCCCGGAAAAACATCC
The DNA here is from genome assembly GCA_030523265.1 of Eubacteriales bacterium. GTDB lineage: Bacteria > Bacillota > Clostridia > Lachnospirales > Lachnospiraceae > Butyribacter. Next base: position 368 of record JAUNIU010000028.1, read on the forward strand.
CATCACAGGTAGCGCAATAAGAAATCCCTTTTCCAATGAGATCCTCTTCCCGATCCACTCCTAACCGCCGTTTCATTGCTCCCACTGCCAACACAATACTCTGACAGGCAAACGTTTCTTTCTGTGTATGCACAGTAAACTGTCCCTGTCTTGTCTTTTGCTGTGTCTTATTTTGTTCTATCCCGGTACACTTTTGGTAGAGAATCTCCACCCCCAGTGCCTTTACCTGTTCCAACAGATCTGTTGCAAATCCATAACCGGAAATTTCACGGATACCCGGATAGTTTTCAATCTTGGGTGTATCCACAATCTGACCACCATAACTTTTCCCCTCCAATACCAGTACATGTTTTCCCGCCCGACTGGCATAGATTGCCGCGGAAAGTCCCGCCGGTCCTGCGCCGATCACGATCACATCATACATCACACTTACCTCCTGTTTGCGCTGTCATTCACACCACCTGGATCATGGAAATTACCATACCCAATTTCCGGCTTTTTATCCCCACCTCTTTACATTTTGCAACAAGTACGCTATACTACATACAGATTTTGTCGAATGGCAGAAGAAGGGGCATACCACCTTGGGTATGAAACTTTTTCTGCTTTTTTTATTGTTAAGAAGTTCCGCAACAAAGACAAAAAATACAGAAAGAGAAGGGAAAACACATGAAGGTATTTGATTTAAGTGAAGAAATTTTTGAAAACATTCGGAAGACTGCACCTGTGGTACATAATATTTCTAATTATATTACTGCCACCGATTGCGCCAACATGACTTTAGCCTGTGGCGGCTCTCCCACTATGGCGGATGATCCGGAAGAAGTGGCACAGGTGGCTTCTGCCTGCCATGCTTCGGTGATCAATATGGGGAACACAGCGGGCTATTTTGAGGAATCCATGCTCCGCACCGGACGCGCTAACAACGAAGTGGGACATCCACTGGTATGGGACCCGGTGGGTGCCGGAGGGTCTTCCCGCCGGAATGCAGTAGTGGAAAACCTGATGAATCACTTGCACTTTTCCATCATTCGCGGTAATATTTCAGAGATAAAATTCGTGGGGGATAAAAGTTCTTCTGCAAAAGGCGTAGATGCTGATGCCTCCGATCTGGCATCCGAATCCAATATTCAGGAAATCGCTTCCTATGCCAAAACCCTGAGTAAACGTCTGGATACCATCATCGCCATCAGCGGTCCCATCGATGTGGTGGCTGATGCTGACACTGCCTATCTGATTCGCAACGGACATCCAATGATGTCCCGCATCACAGGCACAGGCTGTATGCTATCCAGTGCCATCGGTGTATTTGCTGCTGCGAATCCAGACCATCTGTTAGAGGCCACTGCTGTAGCAGTCAGTGCCTATGGGTATGCCGGAGAACTGGCATATCAAAAAATGTTAAAGACCGAAGGGGGCACCGGATCTCTACGCACTTTCCTGATTGATTATATGAGCAATATGGATCCGAATACGTTTCTAAAAGGGGCAAACATCACTATAGCGGAAGAAAGCAAAGTCACGGATTAACACTATGGAAAGGAAACGGATCAATGAAAGCAAGTGATTTACAACTATATGCCATCACAGACCGCTACTGGCTTAATGGAGCACGTCTGGCTGACCAGGTAGAAGAAGTATTAAAAAACGGAGCCACTTTTTTACAATTACGGGAAAAGAAATTTTCCCATGAAGAACTGATCGCAGAGGCAGCAGAAATAAAAGACATCGCCAAACACTATCATGTTCCTTTTGTCATCAATGATGACATCTATGCTGCCAAAGAGATTGATGCCGACGGTGTGCATATTGGGCAGAGTGATATGGCATACCAGCAGGCCAGAGACATTTTGGGGCCGGATAAAATTATCGGATTATCTGCCGGCAATCTCAAAGAAGCTGTCACTGCGGAAAAAATGGGGGCAGACTATATCGGGGTAGGCGCTGTCTTTCATACTGATACGAAAGAAAACACCACAGCCATCTCTTTTGATGAACTCCGCGAAATCACCCAGGCAGTATCTATCCCTGTCGTGGCAATCGGAGGGATCAATGCAGACAACCTGATGCAGTTAAAAGGCACAGGGATTGATGGTATTTCTGTGATTTCCGCGATCTTCGGCCAACCGGATCCGGGTGCCGCCACGAGAAAACTGGTGGCATTGACAAAGAAAATGTTAGACAAGTGAGACTGATATGAGAGACGCAAAACTTCATGCAATCAAAGACGCAAAATTATATATTTTTGACATGGATGGAACCCTGTTGGATTCCATGCCCGCCTGGGCACATCTGGGACGTAACTATCTGATCCGTGAGCACATAACTCCACCAGCCGATCTGGAAAAAATCATAGATCCCATGACGTTACAGGAATCTGCTGCCTATTTTCAAACTCTGGGATTAGACAAAAAAACAGACGATATTGTGGAGGAAATCATGTCTTTCCTTCGCGAACAATATCGTCTATCCATCCCTGCCAAACCGGGAATGCTACCCCTATTAGATGTCCTGTCCAAACGTCAAAACAGTATTCTGTGTGTATTGACCACCTCAGAAAAAGACTGTGCGATACAGGCATTCAAACGGCTGCATATGCTGTCCTATTTTACGGACATATATACCAGTGAAGAACTGGGCCTCAGCAAACGTACCGGAGAAATTTATCAGACAGTCTGTGCGCATTATGATGTCTCATGTGCCGATACGGTTGTGTTTGAAGATGCCCTCTATGCGATACAGTCTGCCAAAACTGCCGGCTGCTATGTCTATGCTATACCGGACGAATACTCCCGCGCAGACTTTGATCAAATCCTGACACAGGCAGATGAAATATTCCAGCCATGATGGAGAGGACCATTTCCCTGTCCCAGATTCAGGTCTGTGGACATCGCTCCTCTAACATATTGCTTCGCCATATGTACCGCTTCTTCCATGGAATATCCCCGTGCCAAACCACTGGCAATCGCGGAAGAAAGCGTGCATCCCGTACCATGTGTATTATGACATGCGATCCGCTCTGCGGCATACCAGTGAACCTGTCCGTCATAGAGCAGATCATTTGCCGCTTTCTGCATATGACCACCTTTGATTAACACCCCGCAGCCATAGCGTTCATGGAGCAGCCTTGCCGCCTGTTCCATATCTTCCGGACGTTCCATACGAACTCCCGTCAGTGCCTCTGCTTCTGGAATATTCGGTGTGATGAGTTCCACCATAGGAAACAAACGAAGCATTTCCTGCTCCGCGTCAGGCTCCAATAACCGCCTGCCGCTGGTTGACACCATCACCGGATCTAACACCACATGACAGGGGCGATATTTCTTCATACATTCTGCCACCGCCTGACAAGCCTCCGTAGTGGATAACATCCCGATCTTGACAGCATCCGGCGGTATATCCTCCATCACCGCCTGTAACTGGGCACCAATCATTTCTCCCGATATGTTTTCCACCGCAGTGACACCGCAGGTATTTTGTGCGGTCACTGCAGTAATGACACTCATCCCATATACCCCAAAAGCCATCATTGTCTTGAGATCCGCCTGTATCCCGGCACCTCCACAGGCATCCGAACCTGCGATCGTCAACACCACCGGGGAATACTTCGGATTCCCGGTATTCTGATCTTTCATATCCTCACCTCGGCTTGCATGGTACCATCACCATTATTCATCAAAGATAGAGACAATCTCTCCATCCAAAATACGATTCATATTTTTCACAGCACAGAAATTACCACACATGGAACAGGTATCCTCTTTCTCTGGTGCCGCTTCTGCACGGTAACGGCGCGCTTTCTCCGGATCAATGGATAACTCAAACGTCTTTTCCCAGTCCAGAGCTCTTCTGGCAGCCGCCATCTCATCATCCCAATCTCTGGCTCCCGGCAGTCCTTTGGCTATGTCTGCCGCATGCGCCGCAATCTTAGAAGCCACGATCCCCTCTTTGACATCATTGAGATCTGGCAGGCGCAAATGCTCCGCCGGTGTCACATAACAGAGAAAAGATGCCCCATACGTGGCTGCAATCGCACCACCGATGGCAGAAGTAATATGATCATATCCCGGTGCAATATCGGTAACCAGAGGTCCCAGTACATAGAATGGTGCTCCGTGACAAATAGTCTTTTGAATCTCCATATTCGCTTTGATCTGATCCAACGGCATATGTCCCGGCCCCTCGATCATCACCTGCACATCTTTCTCCCATGCTCTGCGTGTCAATTCTCCTAACGTGATTAACTCCGAAATCTGCGAAATATCCGAAGCATCCTTTAAGCATCCCGGACGGCAGGCATCTCCCAGACTCATGGTGACATCATACTCTCTACAGATATCTAATACTTCATCATAATACTCATAAAACGGATTCTCATTGCCTGTCATCTCCATCCATGCATAAATGATGGAACCACCGCGGGATACAATATTCATCAGGCGTTTGTCCTGGCGAAAATGTCTGGCAGTCTCCCGATTCACACCACAGTGGATCGTCATGAAATCCACTCCATCCTCTGCATGCATACGCACCACATCTAACCATTCCTGTGCGGTAATATCTTTCAATGCTTTATGGTAATATACCACTGCATCATAGATCGGCACCGTTCCAATCGTTGCCGGACATTCCTCCGTCAGCTTCCGTCGAAACTTCCTGGTATCACCAAATGAACTCAGATCCATGATCGCCTCTGCTCCCATGTCAACGGCACTGCGCACTTTATCCATCTCCATATCCAGATCCGTCCAGTCTCTGGAGGTCCCCAGATTGACATTAATCTTGGTACGAAGTCTGCTGCCGATCCCATTCGGTTTTAAGCATTTGTGATTTTTGTTTGCAGGAATGATACCTGTCCTGCTGCAATCAACTCCCGTAATTCCTGTATGTGGATTTTCTCTGATGCTGCCACAGCTTCCATCTGTGGCGTTATGATACCCTGCCGTGCGGCATCCATTTGTGTCGTATAACTCATAATAATCTCCATTCCAGAGCGTAAACGAAAAGGCGGCAGGAAATTCGCGAAGGTATTTCGCGTCTGCCATCCGCGCTATTTGTGACGCTCCGGCACAAATAACTGTGTGAAAAAAAGACGCTTCCAGACATTATCTGAAGCGTCAATTCTCTCTAAAACATTTGACTAACATTACCTTCCCTACGCCGGTACTAACCGGATCAGGTTCATGGGTCGGATCCTATCCCTCTCAGCCAAGTTTACACCTTTAGCTCCCCAGATAACTATATATCAGTATACTTTTCAATCGCAATCCTGTCAAGCCGATACATACCAAAGATACCAGACACCAACCATAGTCCGATCCCCAGAATGCTCATCCAGATGCCGCCACGCTTCCCCGGCGCATGATATTCTAATCGGATCACATGCTCTCCGGCATCCAGCTTCGCTCCCAGAAATGCTGTATTGACACAGATCGGATCCACCGGTTGACCGTCTATGGTTATCTCAAAATGATCATCATACGGAATGCTGGTGATCAGATAACCTGCCGTATCACAGGATACCTTCCCGGACAAACCATCCCCCTGTGGGCAGTTCCGGTCTGTCTTTACCGGTTGCTGATATAGCGAACGATTCTGCAATGCTGCCATGCATCCGGCATACATATTCCAGTTCCGAATCTCATATTCTCCCTTTCCAAAAGTGATCTCAATGTTTTGGTTCGCCGGATGGGATATCATATAGTGAAATGTATCATTATGATTCGCATAATCATTATTGACAGATGTCAATGTATTCATCTGCTGATTGATGCCTATTTTAATATCCCGGGTCGGATGTTTATTTTCGATATCAAATGAGATCGCCAACAAATCCTGGTTACTGTTTTGTCCCGTGACCGGAACGGATATCGTGACATTTTCCTTTGCCTGAATCTGATACGTACCATCTGATCCCATCTGTATCCGACAATCCTCCGAATCGCGTTCCGGTATTGTCATGGACTGCCGTATCATCTCAGGAAGGGCACTGACCTCGTCAGCCACTTTCTGCCGATGGGTCTCATCCACCTCATCGTCTGGCACTACACTTCGCTGCAGCAGTACCGTCTGACATTCCGGAAACGTATGCCCCATATACTCCGATTCGGATATCACTTGATTCGTCACATACCACAGAGGAGCTGCATTCCCATTCCGGGTCACAGCAATCTCTGACGAATTTTGTCTGGTCAATCGGTATTTCACTCCCATAAATTGCAAAAAACAGGGATTGTCTGTCATAGACTGCATCATATTATTGCGAAATGGCTCATTGATGTGGAAAATATTTTTCCGAAATACCGCATACTTGTCATTATAGCAGGAGGAATACAGGGAGGTGATGTATTGATCCATATTCACCAGGCGATTGATATTATTATGATTCATCGTATCCTCTAAAAACACCTCCGTACGATAAAATCCGGTATCCTCTTTCCCGATCTGTTCCACCTGTTCGATCACCTGCTTCTCGTGCAAAGCAGAATATTCCGTCCTACTTAACATACGGTCTGCTTCGGAATGTAATCCCATCTGGAAACCAAACAGACACAATATCGGAAAGATCACCACCAGTTCCGGTTTCTTCTTCCATTTCGCCACGCAAAAACATATGCCGCATCCGATCAGCTCTGCCAGAGCATAAGTGCGAACCGGATAACGATCACGCATCATAGAAGGATCCTGCCACACCTTCCACAATAAAAGACCTGTGATGAGCCATGGCACGACCTGCCAAAGCGACCACCTTCGCCGCATCTGCCCATCCAGAAATCTGGCACATTGTAATATCAACAGGGGCAGAAACGGAATGAACACCTTATATTTTTCATACAGTCCCCCATTTAACAGAACCCCCACTGCGGGAAATGCAAACACCAGAAACAGACTGACCGGCAGCACACGTTCTGCCCAGTGCTTTGCACAGAAAATTCCTCCCAGCACTGCTACTATGACAAAAACAGAGGTCCCCACACCATAGGGATAATACAAAAGTTTCAATGGTTCAAAAGCGATCAGCTTTAATGCATCTTGTGCGTGTTCCGTCTGTGTTCTCTCCCCTCCTATAATCACCAGAGCCGTAGGAACCAGCAGCACACCCGATAATAACACTGCCAGCATCATCTGTCCCACATATCGGACACCTGTACAAAACAGTCCCCTCATTCCAGTCAGAATCCTGTTCTTTTTCCATTCCTTTTCTGCTACAGCGTTGCATATATGGCTTTCTTCCGCATTCTCCCATATCAAATACTCGGATGACGCATACAGGCAAAGTGCCAGCATCCCTCCTATACTAAAGTAAAAACTGGTCAAGATCATTCCCCATATGCCAAGCAACAGACACCCCCGTTTCCGACAGGACAAATAACGGTCTGTTCCAATCAGAGCCAGACATAAGAATGGCATATAATTCACAAACATAATTTGATTATAAAATTGATAAATCAGAGAAGAGGACAACGAAAACAAAAGAGTCAGAACCAGACAAAAGGAACTCCGGTATCGATGATTTTTCAGCCAATAAAACAACAGCAATACCGCAGTCACATATGACGCAATGCTGCTGGCCATAATATAGATATCCATCCGCACAAAGGGTAATAAATAGGACAATAAAATAACCGGACTAAACAACCCGTAATAAGATACCGTATATATATTTTGCCCGGCCCCCAGATTCCATGCAAAATCCGGTAACAGATCCTTTGTCTCATAAAACCGCTGTCTGAAATAATCCGGAAATACACTATGCTGATTCACCCAATCAACCCGGGACCCAAAGACCCCAAAACGAAGCACAAACAAACCGCAAAACCCCAAGGCAACCAACGCCAACACGATATAGACCGTGAGAGATGCGCCCTTGTCACCAGCATTTACAGACCTCCGAATACGGCATACGATCCCCCTTTTGATCGAATCCCCCTCTCGCTCTCTACTCATGTTCTACCTCACTGCTCTCCCGTAATATGTAAATCGGCCTCCGCTTCGATTCCAAATAGGTCTTAGCCAGATATTCCCCGATGATCCCGATACAAAACAACTGGACACCACTGACCAGAAATATGAGACAGACTAAGGATGTCCAACCTGCCACCGGATCTCCAAAAATAAGCTTGCGGGTAATAATAAAACAAATCATACATGCCGACAACAGGCAAAACAACAAACCAATAATCGACGCCAGTGATAACGGAAGCACCGTAAAGCCGGTAATTCCTTCTAACGAATATACCAATAAGTTTTTCAGGGACCATTTTGTCTTACCCACACTGCGCTTTCTGTTCGTATACGCAATCCACTCCGTCCGAAAACCAATCCAACTAAAAATCCCCTTGGAGAATCGGTTATATTCTTTCATTTCCAGAACAGCATCCACCATTTGCCGTGTCATAAGCCGATAATCCCTGGCCCCACTGACAATTTCTGTCTGGGAAATCCGATTGATGACATGATAAAAGTGTTCCGATAAAAAGGAGCGTATCTTCCCCTCTCCTTTGCGATCATCGCGTTTCGCAGCCACGCAATCACAATCCGGCGACTGGATATGACGATACATCTCCGGCAGGAGATCCACCGGATCCTGCAGATCCACATCCATCACCGCCACATAGTCGCCCTTTGCATGCTCCAAACCAGCATACAATGCTGCCTCCTTTCCAAAATTCTTAGAAAACGACAGATATTGCACTCTGCTATCCTGTGATGCCAGCTTGCGCATCAATGGCAAACTGGCATCGCTGGATCCATCATCCACAAAAATGATCTCAAACTCCACTGGCTTCATCTGTCCCATAATCGGTACAACCGCCTCGTAATAAACTGGTATTGCTTCCTGTTCATTATAACAGGGAACCACGATCGAAATCATACACATATTAAATCAACCCCTCTTTTCCGCTGACAAAGTCAACTCTCCTCTTCTTCTGTAACCGCCGGAAATTCCACGGTAACCTTAAACAAATCTCCATCCACATCCACATTTAATATCCCCCCCATATTCTGCGTAAAGCTACTGGCAATGGCTAAACCCAATCCATGTCCTTCGGTGGTTCTGGACTGATCCCCCCGTACAAACCGTTCTGTAATCTCGTCCGCCGCGAAGTTCATCTCATAGGATGCGATATTTTTCATCTGCAATACAAGCCGCTTCCCCGTCCGCTTCACGTCAATGTAGATACGGGTATTATCTAACGAATATTTCAGGGCATTTTCTAATAAATTCTGCACCACACGGTACATCTTCTCATTATCTCCGGTAAATAATAGTGGCGGCTCGTCAAAATGAGTACGTATCGTCTGACCACTATTCTTAATACGATCCTCCATATCTCCCAGAATCTGTTCCATCAATTTACGCATATCCAAGGTTTCCAGTTGCAACTGCTCTACTCCGCTGGTCGCTTTGGATAACTCAAACAACTGCTGGATCATTTCCTTGAGCTGTTCCTGTTTCACAGAAATGATATCCACATAATCCCGTGCCTCCGGTCCCAGATCTTCCTGCTTCAACAGATCGGTATATCCCACCATGGAAGTCAGCGGTGTCTTTAAGTCATGCGACACATTCGTAATCAAGTCAACCTTGAGCCGCTCTGCCTCCAACTGCTTTTTGGCACTGCGTTTCACTGCCTCATCCAGTTCCTCCAACTGATGAAATGGTTCATAAAACAAACTCGTCTCCGATACCTGAAAGACCTTATCCAACGGCTCTGCCTGGGATACCGACCGAACCTGTTCCACCAGAGAAGTGATGTCTGCCGCCATCATCCCGGAGAAGCGCAGATACAACACGATACCCAGCTGACATAATCCAAAGACCAGGCAGAAAAACAAAGCCATGTCCTCGTCATAATCAATACCAAACAAAATCCCAAGTACGGCAGATGCCGTGGAAACTATCAATAAAGCCACCAATATCCAACGATTTCTGGTAATCTTTTTTCCCAATCCAGAACTCTTGTGATAGCGCATATAGAATTTCCAGATCAATGAAGTATCCGGAAAATAACGATAACAAAACTGTCTCATCAGGATCCATAATGCCAGCCACAGGATACTAAGTGTAATCAGTTCCTTACTCAAACAGCGCAGAAATCCGGATACCAGATAGTAAACCCTGCCAAAATCCCGATACGTCCACCAGATATCATTCGCAGCCTCAAACGTATTATCAATCCCTAAACTCCCGAAAATAGCAGCGATGACCAAAACAATCTCGCATGGAATCCGATCGAGAAAAATGGGTTTCGGACGTTTCGCCTCCCAAGCAGATGCCAAATATCTGATCGTGCTCCACAGCAGGACAACACCTAATATCACACTGCCGATCCCTCCGACAATCACACACGCCCGTGCGAACAGATATGCCTTAATGTATACTAATACCTCCATTCCGGCAAAAAAATTCGTCGTCAGCGTCACCATAACGGACCAAATGATCCATGCCACTACTAATAAAACTTCATATTTAATCGAACTTTTCAATCTTGTAACCAATTCCCCATACCACCTTTAAATATTTTGGATTTTTCGGCGTAATCTCGATCTTTTCCCGAATCCGTCTGATATGTACCATCACCGTATTCTCCACACCATAGGCATCTTCCCGCCAAACCTGGTTATAGATCTCTTCTGCCGAAAACACATAACCCGGATGCTCCATCAGGAGCTCCATGATCTTATACTCTGTTGCTGTCATATGTATCGGCGCACCATCTACAGATAGTTCTTTGGTATTCCGGTTTAACACCAAACCACCATTGCAAAGCAGATCTGCTGCACTGTCCCGCTGCACCACAGCACCCAGGGAAAAATAGCGTCTGAGCTGAGACTGGACTCTTGCCATCAGCTCTGCTGTATTATATGGCTTCGTCACATAATCGTCTGCTCCCATGGACAATCCCAATACCTTATCACTTTCCTCGGATTTTGCGGAAAGCATGATGACTGGTATATTCTTTTTCTCCCGGATCTTCATCAGTGCTGACAAACCATTGAGTTTAGGCATCATCACATCCAGCAGAATCAAATGCACATCCCCGGTCGCCACCGTATCCAGTGCCTGCAATCCATCGTATGCCTGATAAACACGATACCCTTCACGCTCCAGCAGCTTTGACAAAGACCGCACGATCTCCCGGTCATCATCCACAACTAAGATATTATATTGATCCATCGTATTCTCTCCCTTTCGCTGATTCTCACCCGGTAGAATCAATGACACCACCCGGCAACGATGAGAGTTCTCATGAGTACGGTCCTCCCCTCATCACAAAAACATTATAACAAACAAATCCAAAATATTTTTAATGGAATTCTAACAAATTTCTTACAGTAAAGCCGGGCATATTTGACATGCCCGGCCGAACAAGGAATACCTGCTATCTATTTTTTCGCTTTTTTACTCTGATATATCATGACTTTTTTGTTCTTTAAGGCTTTTTTCACCAATTTCTTCTGCTTGGCACTTCGCACATATACTTTCTTTAAGTTTTTACAATCCTTAAATGCCTTTGCGTGAATCTTTGTAATCTTGTTACCAAGGATAATACGTTTTAATTTCTTGCATTTTGCAAAACATTTCTTATCAATGGCGGTCACGGTACACGTTTGCTTCTGATAGGTAACCGTATCTGGTATCTCGATCTTCTTGCTCTTTTTGTTCTTTACAGACTGACAGGCAACCTTGATCTTATCCTTTTTCACTGAGAGAACTTTGTAAGTGATGCCCTTCACAGTAAAGATATCTCCCTTTTTCAACTTGGCAGCAACTGTCTGATCACTCGGTTTCTTTTGCTCTGTCTGTTTCTGGTTTGTTCCCTGTTTCCCAGGATCTGTCACCTGATTTCCTGCAGGATCTGTCACCTTCACGGTACAAGTCTGTATCGAACCATCCATACCATCGATTGCTACTACCACTGCCGAACCTGCGGCCTCGCCTGAAATATACCCACAATCATTTACTTTCACGATCTTCTCATCAGAGGAGGCAAAACCAACACTGTATAAATAAGATTTTTTCGGTTTCATCTCGAACGGCAGGCGTTGATAAGTTCCCTTCTCAATGGTGACCTGATTGGAAGTAAATTGTATCTTGGCCGTATCCAGATCTACCATATAACTAACCACATGCACTTTACAACTCTTCTTCACACCATTCGGCGCCTGTGCCGTGATCGTGGCGGTACCAACCATATCTCCTGAAAAAATAGTGCCATCCACCACTGTGGCAACATCCGGATCATCACTGGTCCACTCTATCCCACGGTCTTTCGCACCAAACGGCAAAACACAGTATTGCAGGTCGGTTTCATCTTCCATATACATATAAATGTCATCCTGCAAAAATCCAATTTCTTTGATCTCTGCCACCTGACTGACACCCTTCGTCCATTTCGCTACTGCCACCACATCCTGATAGATGACACTTTTCGCGGTCAATTCCTCCTCATACTGCTCATCCTCGTCGCTATAAATCACATACCAACCATCAAAGGTATACCCCGTCTTTTCCGGATCTTCCGGAAATTCTTCCAACCTCTCTCCTTCCTGTGCATGACATACCGCATAATCTTTTCCATCTACCTGAAATGTGACATTATAATATGATTGCTGTAGTCTGTCCAGATTTCCATCGATCCACTCTACACGTTCCCTGATCCATGATTTCAGACGCTCTACTTCACTATCATAAGTAACTTCCACTTCGTCATCCTCTAAGTCTGTGTCGTCATCTTCCATAAACCAGCTCCACCACCAGTCTCCGCCACCATCACTATACTTCTCCCAGATCTCATAATTATGTTTCTGGGATTCATACTGTTTCGCAGAATACTGATCAATCTGTCCGCCGTCTTTGGCAGCTTCCAATAATTTTTCTCTGATAACCGGCCAACGATCCACCGCTTTTTGATAAAACTCCGGATCCTGTAACAACTGCTCAAACCATGTGGAACGATTCTGTGTGAATCCGCTTGTCAGATTCTCATTATACTCTGTAGCGCCCCATGCTACAAAATCAAAATCCCACAACGGACCCCAGCATAATTTGCCATCTCTGTCTTTATACAGGTAGGTACTGGTGGAACCAAATGCATCACCATTCATGGAAATCTCCTGGACCCAATAATAGTCGATGGCAGAGTCCACATCCATATACTCTGCATAGGATTTTCCCTGTCCATCCTTGAAATCTTTTCCATAGATGGCATCCTCCGTCTTTTGCACATAATCGGAGATGTATTTAACCTGTGCCTCATTCTCATAATCTTCAAAGGAAGGACTTTCAATCAGGAATTGATTATCATGTTCTGTTGAGAAAGTGACACCATCCTCATCCCCATATGGGAACATGGATAATAAGTATCCTCCGGAGATCGTCGCCTCATCGGTGGCATTCTTGGTCTCCTCATTCTCCTCTAAGTCAGCGATATCCACGCGGCTGCTCCCCACACGGACCTGCTCGCTCAGATAATAGCTTCCCAGATATTCCCCATTCATCACCACATTGACAAATTCACACTGTGGCGTAAATGGCATTCCTAACTGTTCCCCTAACCAATAAGTTATCTTATTTCGCAACATGGATACATCATAATAATTCGCCAACAGAACCCAGTGTTTATTTTTCCCCATGCCCAACAGGTCCTGTTTCTTGTCCAGCTTAAACTTATATGGTTTCTTCTCTGCTGACCAGGTGGAATTACCTCTGCCACGAATATAATCTAATGCGTATGTTTCGGTGGTATATTCCTTGTCAGAATATTCAGACTGATATCCCTCCGGTACACGGATCGTCACATTACCATAACACTCCGTATTATGCTCGCTGTCGCCATTCATCTCTGCAATGGTTCCCTGGGATTCATCCAGATCGAAGTCTACCATCGGGATATCGCTCTTCATGAAAGTCAGAGACCGCATGACAAAGCTCACATCACCGGTTTCCCCCTGTGCCGGAATGACACGAAAACTGAGGGTATGGGTGCCTGTGATCCCCGCAGCTTCCAGATTGACACAGCGGTTCTTCACAGTAGACCAGATCTCCTTTCTCTTTTGCTTTGCCAAAGTGACCGTAGCAAAAGGTGATGCAGCATCATCCACATATAATTCTAACTGCACATTTTTCTTGCGCTCCGCTAATGCATCCACGATGAGATAATCAGCGGTTTCCTGACCAAAGTCATATGTATCTCCATACCGGAATACTGTATCCGGCAGAGTCTCCGCGTCACCTGTGACCATGACGCCATTCGCCTTCTCACTCTCCTGCAACGTCACCGCATCCTGTGATGCTGTGAATTGATCTGCTGCCAGCAAATCCGTAGCCAGTTGCCGTTCAAACGCAGCATCCGTACTGGTGGCGGCGATCACCTTTGGCATCGCTATTCCTCCCATTACCAATACTGTCGCTGCGGACAAAGCTATCAGTAACTTTGGTTTTCTTTTCTTCATACTTCCCCTCTCCTTTCAGCCATGCACTGACAATCTTTCGACAAGATTGCAACACATTTTTGACACATTATTTACAAAGTAATCTTATCACACCTGTAAGACGACTACAATAATTAAATTATTACATTTTCATTACATTTCTTTCTGCTTTGCCTCGATGGCCTCCTCATAGCCTTTCAACGCTGCAAAAGGAGAAAATATTTTCGCCCGGTCTGCCCGTGACATCGGCGGATGCTTCGCCACATCACGGTTCTCCAATGGATAAGTCATATGGATGATGTCATCATATTTATGTGTTGTCACTAACACAGATTTTCTCTGTCCCTGTTTCATAGATCCACCGCCTTTACTATGCCTTATGTCCACCAATCTGTGCATTTCTCTGTCGCGTGGTGGCCCCCTCCTCTAGATCTATTCCCTTTAAAATAGCATTCTTGCCATATTTCTTCTTGATATGCAACATCGCTTCCTGCAGTTTCCGCTCCTTTGTCCGGGTCTCCGGATCTGTAAACAGATCCAACTGTTCATATCCCTCTTCCACCAGATGATTGGCACCGAGCGTAATGCGTCTGACTGACAATTCCGGCGAGACGATCCGATCATACAGTTCCAGTACGGCATCCATTATCTTCTTCGTGCTATTGGATGCTGTGCCCAGATTCACTGTACCGTGGGCTGATTTGGGAACGGCTCTGCCATAACGATCCCACTTGATCTCTCCCTGATAATTGCCCTGCTCTATACTCTGGCGGTCATAACCCACAGACAGCGTCAGGCTGTCGGTGACCATCTGCTTGTCCACCAGATCCAATACCAGCAGATCTACCATTTCCTGCACGACGATCCGTGCTTTCTGAGTATCATAAGGACATGCCAGCACCTGTCCGGAGGATATACTATTCGTCTGAGGTCTGTATGCTTTTATATCCTGCATGGTACAAGGCTCATATCCCCAGGCATGATCGATCAATAACTCTGCATCAATACCTAACATCTGATACAGCACCTCTTCATCCTGAACTGACATCCTGGCAATATCTCCCATGGTCTGCATTCCCGCTTTTGCCAACCGTCTGGCGATCCCGCCACCCACTCTCCAAAAATCTGTGATGGGTTTATGATCCCACAACAGCCTGCGGTAACTCATCTCATCCAATTCTGCGATGCACACGCCTCTGGCATCTGGCTGTACATGTTTCGCCACAATATCCATCGCAATCTTGCACAGATACAAATTCGTACCAATCCCCGCAGTCGCTGTGATCCCGGTCCGTTCTAACACATCATGGATCATTTCACTTGCCAGTTCATAGGCGGTCTTGCGATACAACTCCAGATAATGCGTCACATCAATAAAACATTCGTCTATGCTGTACACATGTATATCCTCGGCACTGACATAGTCTAGATAAATCCCATAGATATCCGCAGAAATATCAATATATTTTGCCATACGCGGCGGTGCCACCAGATACTCCAGCTCTTTGCCGGTCTGCTGCCGTACTTCTTTCACTCTCTGTTCCACTTCAAACAATCTGGGTCTGCCGGAGATTCCCAAGGATTTCAGGCTGGGTGACACTGCCAGACAGATGGTTTTGTCTGTGCGGGAAGGATCTGCCACCACCAGATTTGTTGTCAATGGATCTAACCCTCTCGCCACGCATTCTGCCGAAGCATAGAAAGACTTTAAATCAATCGCTATATAAACATGCCCTGCCATATTCCCTTTCGATGTATCCATTCATCGATTCCCCCTCTAACTCTGTCCGGACAGAATCTGATCCCTATTACCGGAGGCTCTTTAAATATGCTTCTACCTGATTGCGAATCTTCACAAAGATATCCACCAGTTCCGGATCAAAATGCGTACCTGCATCTTCTTGTAAGATGGCATAGGCTTCCTCCACACCCATGGCATCCTTGTACACCCTCTTGGATACCAAAGCATCAAATACATCTGCCACTGCCATGATCCTGGCACTCAATGGTATCTCCGTCCCCTTTAAGCCTTCCGGATAGCCGCTGCCATCCCATTTCTCATGGTGATAATGAGCCACATCGGAGGCAATTTGAATCAATTCCTGATCCATACCTTCCCCCAAAATATCTTTCACAATCCGCCCGCCAATTTCGGAATGTGTCTGCATAACGGCAAATTCCTCCGGTGTAAACCGCCCCGGTTTATTGAGGATCGTATCGGATATCATGATCTTCCCCACATCATGCAGCGGTGCTGCATTGCAGATCCGTGTCATATACTCCTGATCTACCTCATCTGGATGAAGCCGATGTTCATACATATAATCCACCATCATAGCAACATAACGCTTGGTGCTTCGTACATGTTGCCCGGTATCACCGTCACGGCTTTCAATCAGCGTCGCCATACCTTCTACCACATTCTCCTGCAACTGTATCATCTTTTGGGACTGCTCTCGAATCTCCCGGGTCTGCTCCTCCACACGATCTTCCAGATTTAACTGATATTCCTGCAACTGCTCTGCATAATGAATGGCACGTTTGCGGTTCCGATAGCTGGAGGTACAAAAATAGCCTACCACCAGAAATATAAATAACGATACCAACAGATTCCGAAATAGATTATTTTGAATCTTTTGAAACAAATCCGAATAATTTACAATCAGTATGACATGCCACTTTTCCTGAACTGTCTGGGAAAAGACCATACATTCTTCCCCATCTATCTCCATCTCAAAAGAAATATTATCCTGATCCTTTTCCTGATATACCTGTTTCACCAGCTTCTGCATGTCGCTGTCTTGCTGATCCTCATCCATCAAATAGTTTTTTCCTTTTTCCCACTCATCATGGTGTGCCACCACCATGCCCTGGTCATCCACCACGAAACCATATCCGTTTCCATTTAAACGAATATTCTCTGCGATATCCTGCACATCATCCATGGCAATATCAAAAGAAATAACACTATCGCCATCATCCAACACCTTTGCCACGGAAAACAGGATGGTATTGGTCTTGGTGTCCAAATAAGGTGACACCACCACCAGCTCTCCATTGCCCTGCTGTGCTTCGGTATACCACGGTCTCTCCTTCGGTATATAATTTTCCGGCGGCACCCAACCGCTCCCATCTAAATATTCTCCCCGAAACCAGCCATATATACCCGTAAATCCCTGGGAAATATATTCCTCATAATCCTTAGACTGCTGTTGTAAAAACGCTTCAATTTCCTGGGAATCTGCACCATTTTTCATCATATAACTCACAGTCAGTTCCGTCACCTGCATAACATCAGTTCCCTTTAATAGGAAATTGTTCATCTGCGCCGCTTCCTCTTCCACCGCATTTTTCCCCAGAGCAATCGCATCCTGTCTCGTAATTTTGTAAAAGGACCCAAAAGTATATCCTACGATCACCAACAATGCCAGCAGTATAATCACCAGCGTCATAATATACTGCCGTTTTTGATCTTCATTTTTCACTTTCCAATCATTAGATTCCATTTTTTTCATTTACTACTCCTCTTATCCTATCTGCCATACCCAAAATCATCCCACGACTCTAACGTACGAAATTTTAGTGCCTCACACTTCTTCCTTCCCCTCTAATACTACTTTCCCTCTAATACTATATTAACAGAATACTTTACAAATTGATATACCATTTTGCTCTTAAATTTTAAGAATGCAAAACGCAAAAAACAGCAAAGTGCTGTCTTGCGTTTCCACATTTTTAATTTTATGTTTTTTTGTGTGAAAAGGCCATGCTGCTATAAGCAGCA
>JAUNIU010000258.1 GCA_030523265.1 Eubacteriales bacterium
GACAGTGATTATCGGTTTATGCAGGTGGTTTGGGAGCATGCGCCTGTAAATTCAGGAGAACTGGTAAAACTGTGTAATGCAGCGTTGGGATGGAAGAAATCAACCACCTATACAACGATACGCAAGTTGTGTGAGAAAGGATACATAAAAAACGAAAACGCAGTGGTGTCGGTGTTGATTGCAAAGGATCAGGTACAGGCAGATGAATCGGAATATTTTGTGGAGAGAACGTTTGGGGGGTCATTACCACAATTTTTGACTGCATTTTTAGGAGGTAAGAAGATCACAGAGGAAGAGGCGAAAAAGATCAAGGCATTGATCGATGAACACCGGGAATCATAGAGGAGGAGATGGGTGATGAATATATATTGGGTGTTTTTGACTGTCTTGGAAATGGGACTGACAGCATCGGTGGTAATCCTGGCGGTATTGTTTGCCAGAGGGATTATGTGCCGGCTGCCCAAGAAATATGTCTATATCATGTGGCTGGTGGTGGGGATACGTCTGGTCTGCCCGGTGGCTGTATCCTCTCCAGTGAGTGTATTTAATTTGTTGGGAGTACCCGAAAAGATTGCCCAACAGAAGTCTGTGACGTGGGGAATTTTGGATAATAGTATAGCGCAGGTGTCTTTTGGGGAAGCGAATGTACAGGAGGATGGGAAGGAGACGCGGGATGTATCCGAATCCGTGAAAGAGGGAAGCAGTCAGAACAGCATTGCGGGTGCGAACAGTGATTCTGTCCCAACTTCGGGACAGAAGGATTCGTCAGATGCATCACAAGATCAGGGAGATGCTTTGGCAAAGGATGCCAACGAAACTGAGGCTGCCGGCAGTGGTATCGCAGCCTCACAGAATGTACAGAAGGATGTGGATAGACAGGCGCCTTTCTTGAATTATCCGGTACTGAAAAGGGAGATACAGATTGGCACAATAGTGTGGATCGCAGGGGTTGTTATTCTACTGCTGTGGAATACAGTGCTAACCATACGGATGAAGAAACGGTTACGCAAGGCGGTTCGGTACGAGGGAAATGTTTATGAATGCGATGCGATTCCATCTCCTTTTGTTCTGGGACTTCTGAATCCCAGGATCTATATACCATTTCGTCTGAACGAACAGGAGAGGGAATATATCCTGCGGCATGAGCGGTATCATATCCGCAGACGGGATCATTTGACTAAGTTTATAGCGGTGTTGTTGACTATAGTATATTGGTTTCATCCGTTGGTGTGGGTGGCATATTTCTGTATGGTACGGGATATGGAGATGAGCTGTGACGAATATGTTTTAGGATCTATGGAACAGGATATCCGCGGAAAATACAGTGCATCGTTATTGGGATTTGCCACCAATAAGCGTCATCTGTCTCCAGAATTTCTGGCATTTGGTGAGACTGATACCAGAAAACGGGTACGCAATATTATGCGGTTTCAAAAGCAAAAAAAGAAAATTGGATTTCTGGCAGTGGCACTGGTGTTGGTGGTAGGGGTAGTTTGTCTTACGAATAGCATGGATCTGACGAAGGAAAAAGAACATGACGGGAAAGAAAAAGAGACAAATAGTACCGTTTCGCGGACAGAGGATGGCAGATACCGGGTTTGCATAGCCAGCGAAACCATTCATGATTATCAGTTGCAACTGGTGTATTTGTCAGATACTCCAGAACCCAAGGCGGGCGTTCTGGGAGTATTTGAAGGTGCATTTGCCCTGGTTACCAGTAAGGATGGTACAGTATGTGATGAGTATACGTTACAATTTTGTGATGAGTATACGTTACAGTTTGAGGGGGTCGGTGCTTTAGCGTTTCCGTCGGATGGGATGTCCTTAGTGGTGAAAGATTATGATGGAGATCAGGATGCGGATGATTTTTCGCTGGGGCAGGGGCAGACCGTACTTCCGGCTATGGGGAATTATATGCAGTATAAATTTTTCACGGTAGATGAAGACGGTAGTATTACGCGGTATACTGTCCTGGATACGGACCAGGATCATATTGTGACGATGCCTGGAGACTATTCGGGGGATTTTACATATGAAGACGGATGGTTGCAGTATCAGGGGTTTGATGAAGAGGGTATCGTCAACACTATGACTACCAGCCTTGTGAGAAAGGTTTCTATAGGGGATAACCGCATCACAGAGTCATCGCCGGAGAAGGAAATATGGGAAAATATTTCGCGGACGATGCCACAGGCTGTGGTGAAAGAATTGCAGGAAAAAGGGGTATGGAACATTTATTATGGGATGGATGAAGACAGCTCGATGGTCACATACTATTCCTTAGAAAACGCTTCGGAAACGGATGATATCACATTGCGCATGAAATTTATGTATAATGCTGCGGGAGAAATGATACAATATGTCAGTGAGGATAATGGATTTTTAGATGGTGTATCTTCCAAAGACCGAGAGGGAAAGGCGATGGATACTGTGATCTCTTTTGCAAAAGACTTCTTTGGTTTGCAACTGGAAAAGGCGAAGTTGACCGACCAATCGCAAAAGAAAGAGGGAGAGATGGTGGTGGAAAGTGCCATGATCGAATTTGCGGATGGGAAATCTGGAGAAGGTAGAGTCGGTGTATGGAAAGACAGTGCACCGGATGATCTGGACGGTAAAAACTATGCTTATTTTTCCGATATGAAAGGAAATCATTATTATGTATCTCTAAAACAAAATATGGTAGTGAGATATGAAACTGCTTCTGCACAGAATGCCGGCGGGGAAGCGGAAAGTGTCAGCGATTTTGATGCCGGGGCAGACGTGAAAAAAATTAATTGATATTGTCCGGTGATAAGCAGAGATAGGAGTAAGAAGAAAGGACTGTGTGTCATGCGATGTATCCCATGGCACATAGTCCTTTGCATTTTAGAACCTGAGTTACTGCATATTGTACAACTTGACATTCTTGGGTTTCTGCATTTTTCATGAACTGGTGTGAAAAGTCCACATCACAAACTGTGATGTGGAAATATTGCATA
>JAUNIU010000259.1 GCA_030523265.1 Eubacteriales bacterium
GGAAGCGGGAATAGCAGAGATCTATGTCGTGGTAGGATTTATGAAGGAGAGATTCTTCTATCTGGAACAGAAATATGAGGGTGTACAATTGGTGGTGAACAATGCATTCGATAAGAAAGGCAATTTATTATCCATTTATGCAGCCAGAGAGCATTTTGGTAATACCTATGTATGCTGCGCGGATCAGTATTTTGTGGTCAATCCTTTCTGTGAAGAACCGGATTATTCTTACCGTGCGTGTACATTCCAAGAGGGAAGATTTCAGGAATTTCAGGTTGCCATGAGTAATGAAGGGATTATTACGGATTTTCATGTGGGTGGTCATGATTCCTACTGTATGGTGGGACATGCATATTTCACCCAAAGTTTTTCTGAAAAATTCCTGGCATTGATTGAGGTAGAAAAGGAAGAGTTTGGTGTGGCAAATCTTTTCTGGGAGGAGTTTTATGCCAGACATCAGAAAGATCTTACATTACATGGCAGGATTATGGAAGAGAATGAGGTGTTAGAGTTTGATTCCGTGGAAGAGTTGCGCAGTTTTGATCAGGACTTTTTGAATAATATTGATTCAGGCATTGTCAATAATATCTGCCAGATTTTGAAATGTGAGCCAAATGAGATCAAGCAGATCGAGGTGATACAAAAAGGTCTGACGAATGTTTCGTTCTCTTTTGTGGTTAAGGATGTGCAGTATATTTACCGTCATCCGGGCGGAACTTCCGGCAGTCTGGTGGATCGCCAGGCAGAAGTGTATTCGCAGTATCTGGCTAGAGATTTGGGCTTAGATAAATCTGTGATATATATTGACCCGACCGGATGGAAGTTGTCTTATTTCGTGGGAAATCAGGTGACATGTGACTTTGAGAAGTATCCAGAGCAGTTACAAAAGGGAATGGAATACCTGAGAAAACTACATCAGGCCGACTTTGAGACGATCAAGGATTTTGATACCTATGAAGAAGCGATCCGGTTGATGGACATTGCATCTCCGTCCAAAGGAGATCTCCGGGCAGAGTTTGCTGATCTGGTGGAAAAGGTGGGCCGCCTCGATCAATATATCAAAGCAGATGGGTATCCGCGTGTACTGTCACATAATGATACGTATGAGCCAAATTATCTGGTGACCGAAGACGGAGATATGTATCTGATTGATTGGGAGTACACAGGTGTCAATGATCCCGCCAATGATCTGGCATGTATTTTGAGCCGTTATTATTTCACAGATGAGCAGATTGAGAAATATTTTCTGGCATATTTTGGCAGGGAACTGACCGAGGAAGAGCACAGACATTATATTGCTTATATTGCACTCAGTGGATTTTACTGGTTCTGTTGGGGTATGTATAAAGGCAGTGTCAATGATGACGATGGATTCTTTTTGCTGCAGGCATACCGTAACTGTATCCGGTTTATTGATCAGGCATTAGCCAGCTACGAAAAATAATCAGAGAATTGTGCGATGTGCAAGAAAGGTAAGACGAAGCTGGTGCATCGCACAGAAAAGAGGAAAAACATGAACGTCGGAATAATTTTAGCAGGAGGAGTGGGTTCACGGGTTGGAGCGGATTGCCCGAAACAATTTATCGAGATACAGGGAAAACCGATTTTGGTATATACCATTGAGAAATTTCAAAATCATCCACAGATTGATGCCATTGAAGTGGTGTGTGTGGCGTCTCATATGGAATATTTACAGGAACTGGTGGATCGGTATCAACTGACAAAAGTCAAATGGATCGTCGAAGGTGGCAGTGATTTTCAGCAGTCTGTGATCCATGGGGTGAACCATCTCAAAGGGAAACTGGCAGAGGATGACCAGGTATTGATTCATTATGGTGCTTCGCCTTTCGTATCAGAGGATATTTTGACAGATGCGATCAAAGTGTGCCGGGAGAAAGGGAATTGTACTTCTGCTACACCTGTCTTTTTGTTGATCGGGGAACGGGATGAAGATAATGTGTCATCCAGTACATGGGTGGATCGGGATGCCATCGTGCAGTTAAATGCACCGCAGACCTTCCGTTTTTCCTATGTGACACAGCTTTATGAGGAAGCCATCGAAAAAGGATATCTGGATCAGGTGGAGCCACATACCACCTCGCTGATGTTCAAGATGGGTCGTACGATTTATTTTTCCAAAGGAGACCAGACCAATATCAAGATCACAACGAAAGAGGATTTGGATTTATTTGAGGGATATGTGTTATTGCAGGAAAAAAGGAAGAAAGAAAAAGGTACTAAATAATATCTATAATAGATACAATGGCATATTCGCTGCTATACATTGATTTTAAATCGGTTGTTTTATTATACTGCTCGCCAATGCAAAACTCTTTAGACCAAGTCATATAGTATGCCCAAGGAGTGTGTGATTGTGCAAGCATTTTAATGTCAGGGATATATCCGACCTCCGCAAGTGCAACCACCTTTTTCTTTGTCGTTTCCGAAATAAGTTTATTGTATTCTTTAGCGTAATCAGTTTTTGCATATTCAGGAAGGTAAATATCCATGGAAATGACATCAACATATTCATCTCCGGGATATCCTTCGGCTAAAGGACAATTCCATACCCAAAGCAAATTATTGAGATGATGATGAAATGTATAATAATCAAACATCAGTTTGTAGAGTTCGCAGGCAATCTCAGGTCCTTTAGCGGCCCACCAGAACCATTTTCCTTCTGATTCATGAAATGGTCTCCAGAGAATCGGAATTTTTTCATCGCTAAATTTTTTGAGCTGCTGAGCGATCATATCCATATCGTGAAAAAAAGCGATTCGTTCTGGAGTGCCATCATAGAGAACTTTTTCGGCATTAAAGTCAGTATTTTGCGTATAAAAACTTTTGTCTCTGCCTCCAAGTGGGGAATACCAGTGGAAAGTCATAGTAAGTATTACATCCGATTTTTTTGCCAAATCCATAGCGGTAATGAGCGTGTCTCTGTTCTCATCAATTTCTCTCAGACAAGCATC
>JAUNIU010000260.1 GCA_030523265.1 Eubacteriales bacterium
ACCTTCTATCAAGCCTAGTTGTCTGGCATGGAATCTGCAATTCCAGCCGGATTTCTATTCGTAAATATTACTTAATACCCACTCCGGGCAGACATGATCGGCAAAACAGAGGGTTTCATCAGATAGCCAGGCGTTATCCTTTGCAAAAATAGAAAAAGTCAGATTTTCTTCTGTTCAAACTCCATCTTTTCCTTGTATTTGCGCCCCACCCGTCCACTGACATTCATCGTGGAACCAAATTGTATAATATCCCTGCCAAACCGTTCCCGCAGAGAATCCACCGCCTGATCTACTTTTTGTTCTTTCTCCTTTAATCTGGCGTCCTCGGGAAACAGTGTCATCTGGCTGTAGTCCTCTCTGGTCACATCGGATAACCCCACGCCCATCAAACGCAGTGGTGTATGGCCATCCCACAGTTCCCGCAATAATTCCCTGGTGATCTGATAAATCTCCGCTGTAATATCCGTAGCCGAATCCAGCGTCCGCTGATGGGACCGATTCTTAAAATCTGTATAACGGATCGACACCGAGATACACAGTGTCCGCCGTCCCTCCCGACGCATATGGGATGCCACGCTGTCCACCAGTGCCAGTAATATCTGGTCTGCCTGTTCCAGACTGGTCACATTCTCCTCCGTGGTAGTAGCAATGCTATATCCCTTGGCTTCCTCTGCCTGCTCCTTCACTGGAGACGGATCGATACCATTGGCAAAATCATGCATCTGCTTCCCAATCTTTTGCCCCAATATCTGCTGGACACGCTCTTGATCACTCTCTGCCAGCTGCCCGATGGTTTTGATCTGATTCTGGTACAACTTCGCCGCTGTAGCTTCTCCGCAGTATAATAGCTTGGTCACCGGAAGCGGCCACATCTTCTCTGGGATCTCCTCCCGGAAAAGGGTATGCACTTTATCCGGCTTCTGGAAGTCTCCTGCCATCTTCGCTAATAATTTATTGGAACCCACTCCGATATTCACAGTAAATCCCAGTTCCTCCCTGATCTTATCTTTTATCTCATGGGCAGTCGCGATGGGATCAGGATAAATCAAACTGGTCCCCGTCATATCCAGGAAACACTCGTCGATGGAAAATTCTTCTACCACCGGAGCATACTCCCGACAGATATCTTTGAATGCCTTGGAACATTTGGCATACAATGTAAAATCCGGCTCCACGATGGTCAGGTCTGGACATTTCCGCAACGCAGACCCGATGGATTCTCCGGTTTTCACATGAAATTTTTTGGCAGGAATGGACTTTGCCAACACGATACTGGTACGTCTGGACGGATCTCCGCTGACACAGGAAGGGATCAGACGCAGATCCGGCTGCCCGCTGGATACCCTTCTGGAAGCCTCCCAGGATAGGAAAGCAGAGTTCACATCAACATGAAAAATTAAAGTATTCATATACACACCCCCGGACATCTAAGACTCTGCCACCAGATTATTGATCCATACCCCTTTTTTGATCAGCACATATCCCACAATGAGTTTGATGCAATCCAACGCCTGTACTACTGTGTAGATGGTCAGCACCGGTAATGAAGTATACGTACAAAGCACGAATGCCACCGGCACAGAGACCACACAGGTATAGACACTGTCAAACAGGAAGGTGATCACCGTCTTGCCACCAGACCGCAATGTGAAATACAATGCGTTGAGGAATCCCTGTACCGGGAAAAAGAGAGAAGTAATTATGATAAAATTCCGCCCATAATCTCTCACTTCCTGCGTCGTATCATAAAGAAGCGGGAAAACTCCCGATATAGACACCAGTACCACCGTCAATACCAGACTCAATGCCCCCGTAAACCACATCAGGCGCACCGAATCCCGCTTTGCTTTGTCATATTGGGATGCCCCTAACATTTGCCCGGTGAGAATCCCCACCGCATTGCCCATCGCAATAAACACCACATTCAACAAATTACAAATGGCATTGGAAATATTTAAACCTGCGATAACGCTTAGTCCTCTGGTAGAATATTCCTGCGTCAATACCGCCAGTCCCCCAGCCCATAGAAATTCATTCAAAAAGATGGGCAGACCCTTTTTTACCACGGTTCGCAACATATCCACCGGAATCTTCATAGTACAATAAATCTTTTGCAGAAAAAGATGCTTCTCCCGCTGGCAATGGGACCAAATCACAATCACGCACATTTCCACGATACGTGCAATCACCGTTGCCACCGCAGCACCCCGTACCTCTAATCGTGGAAATCCAAATTTGCCATAGATCAGAATGTAATTGAAGGCAATGTCTGCCACCACCGAACAAACACCTGCCACCATAGGTTTCACACTCTCTCCGGTTTCCCGCAGACTCCCGGAATAGATCTGGGTCACTGCAAACGGAAATAAGCCCCACAGCATAATCATCATATAATCCCTGCCATACCCCAGAGTAGCCGCCGCATCGATACCGCTGTCATTGCCACGCAGATATAACATAATCAGTTCATTTCCCCAGAATATAAATATCCCTAATCCCACAATCAAAGAAAAAAGACTGATCCACCATTTTAATCGGAAGATATTCCTGACACCCTCCGTATTCCCTTGTCCAAAATATTGGGCACCATAGATACCGGGACCTGACAGTCCACCAAAAATCGCAAGATTAAAGACAAAGATCAACTGCCCCACGATCGAAACTGCCGTCATACTCTCCGTGCCCAGACTTCCCACCATCACATTATCCACCAGCCCCACAGCATTGGTGATCCCATTCTGAATCATCATTGGCACCGCCAGCTGCAAGGCGCGTTTATAAATTTTATGATCTTTCATACTAATCTCCATTCCGCCGCCCATGGCTGGCGGCAAATATCATAATGTGTGATTGTAACACGCGCTAATGTAAAATACAATTCCCAACCTAATATTATACTTGAGTTTCCGTATTTTTAGTTTTGAACTATTTTTCATGTGAAAAGGCCATGCTGCTTATAGCAGC
>JAUNIU010000261.1 GCA_030523265.1 Eubacteriales bacterium
GGTAGAACCTGACAAGGTATGGTAGAACCGGCAGAAATACGGTAGAAATTGACAGGATATGGCAGAACCGGCGGGAAGCACGGTAATGACTGACAGAGTATGGCGGGAACCAGAGATAACACAGTGACAATTACAGATGATTAGGAAAACAGTCGAAAGGATGCAGACAGATGAATCATAGGAAACCGGGACAGCAGATTTATTATCGGGGAAGTTTGAAATCTTGCAATTATTCCTGTTCGTATTGTCCCTTTTCCAAGCATAAGATTACCAGAAAGCAGTTGGAGCGGGATCAGATGGAATTGCAGCAATTTGTCCGTCGGATTCGGGAGTATCACAAACCACTGGCAGTCCTGATCGTTCCTTATGGAGAGGCGTTGGTTCATGCGTACTATTGGGAGGCGTTGGGTATCATGAGCCAGATGCGCCATGTGGATGCGGTGGGATGCCAGACAAACTTAAGTTTCCCGGTGGATCAAATGTTGGAGCGATACCGTCAAAATGGGGGAGAACTTGATAAGCTAAGGCTTTGGTGTACCTTTCATCCCTCGATGACTACCTGCGATGATTTTTTGGCGCAATGCCATCGGCTGCATCGAGCCGGGATACGGTTTAGTGCCGGGGCTGTGGGAGATCCGGCGAACCTGTCGCGAATACAGCAGGTAAGAGACGGTTTGCCGGGAGAAATCTATCTTTGGATTAACCGGATGGATGGTCTTGGACGACCGTATACCCAGTCTGAGAAAAAGGCATTTCTCAGACTGGATCCCTGTTTCGATCTGGAGTTATCCCATGTTCCGGCGGATATCCGTCATTGTGGCGGACAGATCTTTGTCCATCCGGATGGACATGTAAGCAGATGTAACCTGACGCAGGAATATGAGATTTGTAACAAACGGGAATGTCAGTGTTTTCTGGCGTATTGCAATCGTTCGGATATATACGGATTGCGCGTCTTTGGTTCTTATCCGGCTTTTCGGATACCGGATGACAGTATGTTTGGTGTAGAGACAAATGATGACTGGAAGTTTATCAAGTGAAGGGAGCGATACAGACATGGAACTATATGTAGTACGGCACGGAGAAACGGTATGGAATGCAGCGGGAAAACTGCAGGGAACTGCCGATGTGGAATTAAACAGCCAGGGTCGGGAGCTGGCTGGCAAACTGGGGATGGAACTGGAAGATGTATTCTTTGACCGGATATATTCATCTCCATTGATCCGTGCCTATGAAACCGCCTGTCTGATCCGGGGACATCGCAATATTCCTATTATTCGGGATGAGCGTCTGCGGGAAATCAGTTTCGGGGATATGGAGGGAATACATTATACGGAATGGATGAAAGAAGATAGTCCATATCGGTTTTTCTTTACGGAACCGGAGAAATATATACCACCTGCCCATGGAGAAACGTTGGCGCAGGTCTGTGTACGAACCCGGGAATTTCTGCAGGAAGTCATTGAGCCTTCCTATGCAGATACCCAGCGTGTCATGATCGTGGCCCACGGTGCCTTAAATAAGGGACTGATGTGCTATATGGAGGGAAATGACCAGGCACATTATTGGGGAGAAGGATTACAGCGCAATTGTGAGGCATCCGTCTTTACCTTTGACGGAATGCGCTGGATGAAAGAACACACTTGATACATTTTGAGGTTTCCCATTTTTGCAAGGAATCACTCGTGGGGTTATCTGATTATCTGCATCTTTTGCCATAATGTCTGCCCTGCGTGTGCCAGTGAAATTTATGAAAGGAAATCCGTGTAGAATTGCAGATCCTGCCAGCAACCTTACGCCTTGATGAAGGTCTATTGCTTTACTGTTTCGATCGTTTATTTATGCGCCTCTCCGTAAACTTGCACCATGCTGACAGGATCTGCAATACTAGCCGGATTACCTAACATAATTTTTCGTAAGACACACGCAGGGCAGACATAATCGGCAAAACGGACCGTCTTGTCAGATAACCACGAGTGATCTTTGGAAATGGGAACCTCAAAATGATACATTTCTTGCAAAATGGTAAGAAAAGCCGTATACTAAAATAGTAGATCCATGTTTGGTTTTATTTTCGGATAGGATATGGCTGCTGAGGCAGTATCTATGGTATCTAAATTCAAATAGACAGGAGCATAATCATGCAGGAAGAACGACAGAAGCAATCTTTTTCCGTCAGGGAAGCATTTTTGAATTGGTTTGGTTTATTTTTGGTGTTAGTGGCGGCCATTGCCATGGTTTTGGTGTTTACGAATTTTAAACAAATTATGCATATTCTGGGATATTTTTTTGGACTGGTTAAGCCGGTGCTTTATGGCTGTGTTATTGCATATCTGGTAAACCCGTTGTACAAGTTTTATTATCGGTTGTTACAGAAACCATTGGAGGAGAAAAAGAAACCCATTGGGAAAAAGATGACAGGGATGTTAAATGGTCTGGCGATTACGCTGGGGCTGGTCACAGGCATTCTGGTAATCATTGTTTTGTGCTGGCTGGTGTTGCCACAGTTATTTTCCAGCGTGGTTTCTCTGGTGAATACTCTGCCGGAACAGGCGGATTATTATTATAACAAGATGACGATCTGGCTGAAGAATAATCCATATCTGATGGATCAGATGCAAAAGGCATTGTTGCAGGCAACGGAATATGCGGATACGAAAATGAACACAGAATTATTACCGTGGATGCAAAAGGAATTGCTGCCCAATGTCAATACCTATGCCGTGCAGCTGGCGAGCGGTGTAATGAGTGTATTAAATGTGTTATACAATTTGTTTATCGGAATCATTGTGGCGGTCTATTTGCTGGCAAGCAAACGAACCTTTGCGGCGCAGGCTAAGAAGATCGTGTATGGTCTGTTCCGGCATGATCATGCGGACATTTTGATCCATTATGTGCGGCTTACCAATGATATGTTCAGTGGATTTATCGCTGGTAAAATTGTGGATTCC
>JAUNIU010000262.1 GCA_030523265.1 Eubacteriales bacterium
GAAGATGAATCGACTTATCCGGTGATGGCAAACAAATTGTCCTTTGGCTGTAATTATATGGGAATTGGCACAGCAGCCAGGTCCAGTGCCAATGGCTATAACGTTTATATGATTATAGACTATTGTGATGAGATATAGAGGGAAAATAGAATAGGAGGTTATCGATGAAAAACAGACAAAGACGTGTATGGAGTATTGTATTAACCATTGCCCTGGTAATATGCGGAACGGTGATTCCGGGACAAATGTCTTCGGCAAAGGGTAAAATGAAGTTAAACAGGACCTCTGCTACATTGAGAGTGGGCAAGAAGCTGAAACTCAAGGTGAAGAATACAAAGAAAAAGGTAAAGTGGAGTTCTAATAAGAAAAAGGTTGCTACGGTTACTGCAAAAGGTATGGTAAAGGCAAAGAAAAAAGGTACCGCCAAGATTACAGCTAAAGTGGGAAAAAAGAAACTGGTATGTAAGGTTAAAGTATTGGCGAAAAAGGATAATGCGGTCGAGATAACGAAGGCACCGAATAAACCAGTGTCACCGCAGCAGCCATCGGTAACGAATGATGTAGCGAAGCCAACGGCAGATCCAGGGGAGACCGACACACCATCCCAGCCGACGGTACCAGGCAGCACGGATGAACCGGGAACGACGAATCAACCAGGCACTACAAATACACCGGGTACCACGAACCAGCCGGGTAATACCAAGGAACCGGATAGCACGAAGCAGCCAGAAGCGACCAGTACCCCGGGTGCTACACAAACTCCATCGGAAGTGGCAGGAGAAAATGTGCCTCTGCCGGAAGGGGCTACGATCTTTTGCATGGGAACGAAACAATTAGCCTTGGGCATGTCTGAGACAGATGTGTATACGGTATTAGGGAAATCCTCGCAGGCAGAGATTCGGACAGGACTTTCCCCACAGGGATTTTCTACCATCGCCTATAATACCAGGAATTATAGTGAATATTTATTATTCTATCTCAAGGATAATCAAGTGACAGGCATCTGTGGTATTGGTCAGAGCATGAGTTTCAGTGAAGTGACAGCCGGAATGAATGGCAATACGTTGAGTAATAGCTGGCAGAATAGCAGCGACTATAAAACGTCAGAGGGAAAGGTAGCTGCCCGTAAAGCTGCTGTGGCTGGCAATGAGAAAGCATATGCCTTCTATGATGCATCGGGGGATAATACCGTATATTGCATCCAGGTATTTGACAGTTCTCAGGTGGAAGATGATAATGATATGATCTA
Source organism: Eubacteriales bacterium (assembly GCA_030523265.1). Classification (GTDB taxonomy): domain Bacteria; phylum Bacillota; class Clostridia; order Lachnospirales; family Lachnospiraceae; genus Butyribacter. Next base: position 1,250 of record JAUNIU010000262.1, read on the forward strand.
TGGGGATACCGGGAACCTGACCTATAATGATACGATCAATCAGGGGATTGCTACCGAGATCGGAAAGATGCTCAATGCATACCGCGTGATGTATTCGGTGAGTCCATATGATTTGTCCGTGCAGGGATTGGTGGAATGTGCGCAGGAATACTGTGATCAGGCATCCGGCTCCAAAATTTCCAGTCGTAATTACAACGACTTATCTGTGGCTTTGGATAATAAGTATGTAGGCTTTTTGTGTTGTGGCGAGGCAAGTTATTATGGTGCGGCAGATGCCATCAGTTTTGCAAACTCTATGATTGAAGAATCTTCGATTCGCCCAGTGCTGGTCAATCAGGAGAAAGTCAATATAGATGGGGAAGATGTGGAAGTGATCTGGAACTATGCTGGTATCGGTATGTCGGCAAAAGCTTCCGGCAGTGGATACAATACCTATGTGATTATGGACTATACAGATGAGATCTGATGATGCCTGAGACGAAACGAGTGCCAAAAGGTGCTGTTTTGTTTCCGGTACTTTAAGCGATAAAGCCAGTCGTAGCATTGAGTCAACATTATAGCAGGGATAGGAAAAGTGACATGGGCAAAGAGACGAAAACAAATGCGATGCGGATATTGGACCGTGCCAAGGTGGAATATCAGTTAAATACTTACGAATGTGAGGAATTTATCGATGGGATACAGGTAGCGGATCAATTGGGACAGGATTATGAAATGTCTTTTAAGACATTAGTAACCCAGGGGAAAAGCAGGCAATATTATGTATTTGCTATCCCGGTACATCGGGAATTGGATATGAAGAAAGCGGCAAGGGCGGTGGGTGAAAAAAGTCTGGAGATGTTACCGGTCAAAGAGATTAATCAGGTGACCGGATACATCCGTGGCGGCTGTACACCCATCGGAATGAAGAAACGATATCCGACCGTGATCCATGAAAGTGCTCTGCAACAGTCGCGCATTGCAGTGAGTGGCGGAAGACATGGAACGCAGATCGTATTGACACCACAGGATTTGGCAGAAGTAACAAATGGGAAATTTGAGGATGTGATCAAACAGGAGATTTGATAGAAATGGGGATTTATATGAAAAAGTATAGGAGAGAAGGTAAGAAAATCATGTGCTGGATGCTGGTGGCACTTTTGCTTTGTACCAGCATACCAGTCTCTACGAATGCGGCAGCAAAGGTTAAATTAAATAAGACATCGGTCAAGTTAAAAGTAGGGAAGAAGATCAAACTGAAGTTAAAGAATAATAAAAAGAAAGTAAAATGGTCTTCTGCGAATAAAAAAATAGCCACTGTCAGCAAGGCAGGTCTGGTGAAAGCAAAGAAAAAGGGAAAGACCAAGATTATTGCAAAAGTGAAAAAGAAAAAGTATGTGTGCAAAGTGACGGTAGAGGCAAAGAAGAGCACGTCGAAAAAGGTTTCTCCGACCAAGCCGCCATATGGGAAAGAGGATGCACAGCAGACTACGGTACCGGATAATGTGGCACCGTCACCAGTGGCAAAGCCGACCCCAGTTGTTACAGAGGAGGGACCGGATCCTCAGCCTACTGCCACAGCACCAGTGGAGGATACGGGATTTGCCACTCCTACAGTGGCACCACCGATAGTGCCAACCGAAATTCCGTCAGTGACACCGACCGCGACTACAGAAGCGACACCGACAGTACCAACCGAGGTT
>JAUNIU010000029.1 GCA_030523265.1 Eubacteriales bacterium
TCGTAAAGCAAAGACCTTCTATCAAGCCTAGTTGTCTGGCATGGAATCTGCAATTACAGCCGGATTTCCTTACGCAAATTTATCGTAAAACACCCAGAGCAGACATAATCGGCAAACCAGACAGTTAAGACGGATAATCATGAGTTATCCCTATAAAAATAGGGAACGTCAAATGATCTTTTCGTTGAATTTCACAGATTGGAAAGTTATAATAAACATGAAGGTCTTTATTTTAATGACAACGCATATGACTGATATCCATTGATAGAAACCGGAGGCATAACCATGGAACGTAAATCTACTTTTCGTATTGGAGAACTATCTAAATTATTTGACATCGGTGTTGATTCCATTCGATATTATGAAAAGGTGGGCATCCTCAACCCACTGCGCAATGAGGAAAACAACTACCGCTTGTATACCATTGAGGATGTTCGCAAACTGACCATGATCCGGGAATTGCTTAATCTGAATTTTTCGACGGAACAAATTAAATCCTTTGATGACAATCGAAATGTGGAAAATACCAAGGAACTATTGGCGCAGGAATTAAATATTCTAAACGAAGAAATCGTGAAACTGTACGAAAAACGGAACAGCATCGAGACCAGACTGTATTCCCTGCGAAGAAATCTGGCAAAGGACGCCTCAGAGCAGATCAAAGTGCTGGATCTGGAGGAACGGCACTGTCTGATGTTGAGTGATACCAATCTACCGGATGAATATGTAGATTACTATCTGGTAAAATATATGCATTCCCAACAGTTTCGCATTGATACCATCGGTGCCTGTGACTGCTATACACTGGACATGGAAAACAGCAATCCGGATTCGGAATATCTGCGCACCAAAAACGTATTCTTCTATTCCAACCGCATGTTATATCACAGCAATTATGTGATGCCCGCCGGAAAGTATCTGTCCCTTTCCTACCGCGGTTCACTGCGAAAAACCAAACAGTTAGTACCAAAACTCTATCAATATGCCAAAGCGCATCACTTAAAGGTCATCGGGGATCCCATCGAAATGTGTCATATTGATGATTACGAGACGGCGGATGAGAATGAGTATTTGACGGAATTGCAACTGGCGGTGAAGTGAGAGTGCCCTTGTCATAAATGCAGTACCAAAACTGCTTCGCGCTCTGCGAAACAGTCCTTTTAAGTTGTTTTTTCCTTTGCAAACACAGTGTTTTGCATATGCTTACTCCTGAAACATTTTATTAAGATTCCAGAAAGCCACTTTTTCCTTCCCTCTTCTAATCTCCCCGATCTCATAACAATCATAATACTTTTTGATATGTTCTGTCACCTGCTTCGCATATTGTTTTGCTACCACAAGCATAAGTCCCACACCGCAATTAAACGTAGAGAGCATCTCTTTCTCATCAATGTTACCCGTTTGTTTGATATACCGGAAGATCGGAAGTGTTTTTAACTTCGCCAGATCGATCTCCGCGCATAAGCCATCTGGAATGATCCGGCTTAAATTGCCTTCGATCCCGCCACCTGTAATATGCGCCATACCATGGACACCATCTCTGTAGGACAATGTTTTTATAGCTTTGTAATATGGCGTATGTGGCTTCATGATCTGTTCGATGAAGGTTTCTCCGTCTATTTTTTCTAACTTTATTTGTGGCATTTTCTCCATCAACAGTCTTACCAATGTATAACCGTTTGTGTGGAGACCATTGGATGCCACCGCCAATACAATATCATCCTCCGAAACCATACTCCCATCAATAATATTTTCTCTGGGTACAATCCCTGCAATGCTGGATGTCAGTATATAAACTCCTTTATTAACAACATCCGGCTGAATGGATGTTTCACCACCCACTAAAGCGCATTCGTTTTCTTTGCAGGCATCGGAGATCCCCTTGACAAATGATTTGATGGTCTCTTTCTCTGCATTTCCACAGACGATCGTATCCAATACTGCCAGCGGTTTTGCGCCCATGACAGCTATATCATTGACCAAATGATTAATCATATCGTGACATACCGATTCGCTATACCCATACTCCATCGCCAGCTTTTGCTTCGATCCCGGCTCCTCTGATTTTAATACCAATACCGGGTGTTCCATATCGGGAAATTCGATATCATAGAGAGAAGCGAAAGGCCCCAGCCCATTTAACACACGTTTATCCTCTGTTTGCAAATATACCGCCATTTCCTTTTTCATGGCATCCGTATAAGAAATATCCACGCCTGCCTTGCTATAGGAAAAACTTTCATTATTTTCCCGTCCCTGCAAAATTTCATCCACCGACACATTCAGGATCGCGGCCAATCCCACTAAGACTTCCACATTGGGCAAAGTACCATTTTCCCATTTTGAAACGGATTGAAAAGAGACTTTCAATCGATCCGCTATATCTGATTGTGTCATTCCCATCTGTTTTCTCTTATGAGAAATAAAGTCCGCTATCTTTTGATTATCCAGCATATCAACATCCTCCATTCCGTATGGTATCCCCATTTTACCCCGTATACAGAATCATTGCCAATAACCAAATATTAGATTTCCATCCGATAATTCTATTGTCAGTGGAATGCGCCCTTAATCGCCATCATCTCCATCTCAAAGATCTCATCCGCCATTCCTACACGAGATACATACACACCAGTATATAACGGTTTCACCGGTTTATAAATCATCTCATAAGCCGGGGTCTCTGTTTCTCCATACAGACTGCCAAAATCCATCGTATAATATGCCTTGAATTTTACCATTTCTTCCGGCATATACCCCATTATTTTCATATCCTCTGTAAATTTAGAGACTACATAGGATTCCTGCTTCTCGGAATCCCCAGCTCCCACCACATTTCCCTTCGCATCCACAGAGTGCCGCAAACTGCCAAAGAGGAAGGGACCGACTTTTACATATTCTGCATATCCACCTGTGTTTCCATATGTTTCCTTGCGAAAATCCACCTTTCCCCAGGCATCCAATTTCTCCTGTCCACCGCACCCCACGATGGCAAACATTTCCGTCTCCACCAACTGGGTCGGTCTGGTCAGCTGATCAATGATGACCTCGGCATAGACAACACTGTCCTGTTTCACGGACACAGTAGTTCTTGCTATATCATAACTCTGATAATAGGCTTCGGTCACATACTTCTTGATCTTCACAATATCTGTCGGCTTGGCACCTGCTTGTGCCAGCAGACCAAACTGCTTCTCAAAAATATAATCACTCTGCGCCGCTGCATCCTTCCCCACTACTGATCCATCCGGCTGTACACTGGTAGTACCGCCCACGTACACAAAAGGCCCGATCTGTACCATGCGGCTATACCCCAGCTTATCTTCCAACGGAGAACCCGAAGAAAAATTTTTCCGTTCTAACCGAATCCCCTCCCAGGTCTCTCCCCGGCTGCTGCCCTTGATGGCATTCATCTCGATCTCCACCAGTTGGGTCGGCCTGGTCAGTTTATGGATCGTCACGCAGGTCAGTAACGGCCGGATCTCTCCGAACAGCTCAGAATACGCCCGAAATCCTTCTGCCGAATCAAACTCCGGTGTAGCGTAAATTTTGACCGAATAGACATCTTCTCTGCTTCCTCCAGCCTCCCCGATGATCCCGATCAGTTTTTCCAACACATATCTGACCTGTCCATAGGAATCCCCTTCACATACCACCGTACCATCCGGCTGTACGCTGGTCGTCCCGCCGCAATACAGGAACGGCCCGGCCTGTACCATCCGGCTGTATCCATCTACCAACTCCATCGGCGCTCCCGAAAAATAATTCTTTCTATCCATCTCTCTTTCCTTTCTAAACTTATTCTTTCTAAACAAATATGCGCCCTGATTTCTTTCCAAACCAGAGCGCCGTATCCTTATGTCTCCAAGCTGTCAGCTCTTGTCCCATCCTCCGGCCAGTCTATCTCGTACTCTTAAACCGGTCATAACGCAATGCCGAAATATCCACGATCGTTTCTTCTCCCATGACCATCTGTGCTAACATCAATCCTACAGACGGTGCGGATCCGAAACCATGTCCTGTGAAACCACATGCCAGGATTAACCCCGGTGCTTCCTCTACCTTGCTGATCACCGGCACGCCATCATAGCAGTCATCCAGCCAGCCACCCCAGGTTCTCACGATCTTGGCATCCTTTAATAATGGGATATATCCCATGATCGCTCTACAACCCGCGGATAACGTAAGCGAATTGGTACGCAGTTCCTGTGGAGACATATCCGTTGCCTCTTCCAGACCAGACTCCGAACCAAAGACAAAGGAACCATGCTTTGCCTGATGTCCATAGAAATCTGCATCTGCCGTTCCTAACATGATATCAAACATCTTCGGCTGCATCTCTGTCACCAGTGCTTCCTCAAAATATCTGGTCATCGGCACATCGATCCCCACCGTTCTGGCAATATAGCGGCTCTCATATCCGGCTGCTACCACGATCGTCTCGCCTTCAAAGACCTCACCGGATGCCAGAACCACCTTGCGCACTTTTCCCTTGACTTTCTGCAATTTCTCCACCTTTGCATCTGTATAATATCTGACACCTAATTCCAGACTTCTCTTATAGTACCCCAGAGTTGCCATCAACGGATTGGCATGACCATCGGTAGGACACCAGCTGGCACCAATGATCTCATCCGATAAATAGGGACACAACTCCTTTACCTCCTGGCCATCGATCATCTTCACGTCCAGTCCCAATTTCTGTGCATTGGATGCCAAAGTATTTAATTTCTTCAGGTGCGCCTCTGTCTTGCCCAGACGCAGATTACCTTTCTGGTAATACTCCACATCCACGCCCAATTCCTCGGACAAACCGGGCCACATATTCTGTACGGCATACATCACATAAGGAAGTTCTCTGACATCCCTTCCACTCTGGCGGACACCGCCGCCATTTCTGCTGGAACCACCATGTCCAATACTATCGGAAGCCTCCAGCACTACAATATCTTTCACGCCCTTTTTCGCCAGATAATAGGCAGCAGCACATCCGTTGATTCCACCGCCGATAATGATTACTTCTGCTGTCTGATTCATGCGCGCTCACCTCCATCTTCTGCCAGTATTCTCATTTCAATGGGTCTCATCGGTGCTCTTGCCACCGCCGGCTCCACATCCGTAGGTGCCACTCCCAATTCCCGTGAAACGATACCTTTCACCAATTTCCCGCAGGTCTGTCCCTGGCATAATCCCATACCGCTGCGAAGATATCTGCGGATCTCCTCAATGGTGAACATGCCGGCATGCACTGCCTGCCTGATCTCTCCTTTTGTCACCTCTTCACAACGACATACTAACATATCATCATCCGGTGCCTCCACATAAGGCCCCATCTCTTTTAATTTCTCCTGTACATCTACCATATCGATTCCTCCCTTCTATGATTCCACTTTGAAAAAACGTGCTTTCATGACCATATCCGTCGGAACCTTGATGGTGAGCAGATTGGTATGATCAAATGCTTTGGAGGAACGCACTTTGCTGACAACAGCCTCACAGACTTCTTTACCATCACGCCCCAGTGCGACACCCCTGTCACCCTCCTGTGGCAATGGTAAAAACTCATATGGCAAAGTGACCTCACCATATCCCGGCTCCACTTCCTCATCGACCAGGAAGATCGCCTGCCCGGAGCAGGATGCCACACACATACCACAGCCAACACAAGCTTTCTCCGTATCCACCACTGGCAGCGATGTAATATTTTCTCCGATGGTGATACAGCCTTTCGGACAAGCATCCTGACAAGGATTACAAGGAATATTCTGCGTGCATTCCATCACCGGATGTATCCCCACTTTTCGGGTGACACCCGGATATCGGGTGATCTCCTCCTCTGCCACGAAGCCATGCTCCAGCAGACTCATAGAGGTATCGATGCCCTCCTCGGTCCTGGTCACCAGTTTACCGCGGTTCTCCGGCGCAAACATTCCCTTGCGCAGTGCCAGTAACGCAGATTCCAGCTCCTGCACGCGGGCTTTCTTTTCCTCTTCGGTAATATATCCCAGATAACAGGCGATGGTGGCACCACTCATGCGTCCTTCGATCATGGCAGAACTGGCTTCCTCGATGCCGGACACATCACCCGCCGCATAGATACCATCGATGGAAGTAGCGCCATCTTCGGCACAAACCGGCACATAGCCCCCCTTGGTATCTGCCATCTCACAGCCTGCCTGTTTCAATAACTGTGACATTGGGGATAACCCAACCGCCAGACAGATTGTATCTACATCAAAGTGTTTCTCAGAACCCGGCAGAATCTTCCAGTCCGGCCCCACCTGACCGATGGTTACACCTGTCACATGGTCTGTGCCCTCTGCCTCTATGATGGTATGGGACAGATAAAACGGGACACCACATCTCGCCACCTTAGCTGCATGTACACCGTAGCCGCCGATACGCGGTGCAGCATCTGCCAAAGCCACCACTTCACAGCCGGCCTGCAATAACTGGAAGCTGACCACCAGACCCACATTGCCGGACCCCAACATTAATACGCGCTTGCCCGGCTGGATGTGATGCAGATTCATCATGGTCTGTGCCGCACCGGCACCGATCACACCCGGTAAAGTCCATCCCTTGAAATTGACCATATTTTCACTGGCACCCGTTGCCACCAATACACTGTCGCCCTTATAATGTCTGACCTCATCACCGATCTTGACGGTGATTTCTTTCTCTTCATACAATCCGATGACGGTAGCATTCAGTACCACCTTGACACCATATTCCTCTGCTTCCGCTAATAATTCTTCTCCGATACGGAATCCCCGCACCTTGGCACGATGCTCCTTGGATCCAAAGAATTTATGGATCTGTTTGAATAACTGACCACCCGGTTTGGCATTCTCGTCAAATACAATAGGCCGAATGCCATGCTTTGCCGCTTCAATGGCTGCCGATAACCCGGCAGGACCTGCACCGATTACGATTAATTCATATCTCTCCGGTACCATTTACATCTCCTCCTTTCGATTAGACACACCATACTGTGTTTCCACTGTCATGCCCTCCACCAAAGGAGTAATGCAAGTTCTCACATTCGGTTTGCCATCCACTACCATCACACAATCCGTACAACGTCCAATGGCACAAAACACACCGCGGGGTTCCTGTCTCTTTGCTGTATAGCGATGTGCCATCACTCCGGCAGCGCGCAGAGCAGTGGCGATCGGCTCGCCTTCATATCCTTCCAATGTCTTTCCGTCATAGGTAAATGTCACCAATTTTCTCTCCGGTGTCTCTCCCAGGATCGGATGATTCATAATTCGTTCCATATTAATCTCCCTTCTGAAGCACTATCTCTCTTTTTTATCAGACGATCATACTGTAATGTTTATCACACAAGTCTTGGTTCATCCCACAGCTTCAAGCTGGTACCAATTCCCTCCTGCTTCGCTTTTCTGTATACTTCATATCCCCATGCCACATCTTCGATGGGCATGCCTTCAATGGATACCAGAATCACTTCATCTGCAGAGGTACGTCCCTGCGCTCTGCCACGAATGATCTCGCCCAGCTCCAAAATGCTGTCTCTCTCAATCAACCCATCCTGCACCATGTAGACAAAATCTTCACCCATGCATCCGGTATGTTTCCTGACCCCATTTTCGTCTAACTCCATCTGGTCCTCTTCGGCATAGTTTTCATACATACCATAGGAATCCACTACTTTCTTGATATCTTTGATGGAATTGTATTCCATATTAAAGGTACTGGTACAGATCATCGTAGCACCCGGCTTAAACCATTCGGCCTTGACCTCCGGCCACTCGCCCTCTCTGCAGGAAACCGATTCGCTGATGATATCCGCCTCGCGGATAGCTTCTTCCATCGTTTCGCAGATCGTCACCTCTTCCAGCTCTGGATATTTAGAATGAATATAGTCCTTCATCTCCAGTGCAGAATGGGATGTCGGGGAACTCCCCTTGATCTTGACCTTTTTAATATGTTTCATCTTGGACATGATCGCCAGAAAACATGCTTTGCTGATCACACCCGGTCCAATGATGGCGAGAACCTCCGATTCTGGATTGGCTAACCACTTCGCTGCCAGTCCCGGCATCGCACCAGTCCGCATCGAACTCAGCAGATTGGCTGACATAAAGGCTAGTGGCGCCCCAGTCTCCACATCATTTAACATCGCCATCAGAATCGAACGTGGCAATCCCCTGCTGCGGTTTCTGCCATTGGAGCCATACCACTTTTCTCCTGCCACATGAAACCGTCCGCCCAGATATGCCGGCATCGCGATAAACCGCCGGTCTCTGGAATCATTTAATGGAAAGTTTTCAATCTTGGATTTCTTGGGAAATTCTAACATTAAACCATGGGCATCATGATTGGGCCCTCCCATGATGAAATCTCCGTCTGCAAACAGTCCCATCATCTCCTCCATGACATCCACACACCGTCCGGCATCGAAGACTCCCGCCCGTATCATATCGTCCTCATTCAACCATAATATATCAATCTCTGTCTCTTTCTTTTCTGTACAATCCATCATTACCATCCTCTCTCTATCACATCTTAAACCTTAGTACGATCCCCGAGTCAATTCCTTTCTTTCCACGCCTATGATCTGACCTTTTACGCCATCGCGAAACCAAAGACCAGATACAGGATTGCGGTAATTACCGCCGCAATGATGAAATACGGCTGGGAAGTGGTGTACTGTTCATACACTTTCACCCGGCAGGATCTGGCAGAAATAATCCCCAAATCGGATACCACACAGGCATTCGCACCGAACAGTCCGGCAGAAATCAGTGCACCCAGACATAACGGAACATTTGCACCCACATGTGGCAGTACCACCAGCAGTACCGGTATCGCAATCTGATATAAGGTATAGTTCAGACTATACAAATACTCGGAACAGCTAAAGAATACGAAGATCAAAAACGGCAGCAGTGCCACCACCGGAATCGCCCCACACACAGATTCTACAAATCCCTCCATATCCATGGCATACATCACTTCCTGCATGGAGTAACCGATCATCAGGATGATGACCATATCTGTCATATCCACAAAACCATCCACGATACACTGCACATATTCCCGTATCGTAAAGATTCCCTGTAAAACATACAAAACCCCCGTTACCACTGCCGCAATGCCAAACGCCAGAAAACAATCCAGCCCTGTGGCAATCAAAGCCACAGCAATGGCGATCATTGGGATCAATAAATTCCAGATACTGATATGTTGTTTGCGGGGATCTGTCTCGTCAAAATCCTCTTCCTCTGCCAGCTCCGCATCCCCATCGGCATCTCCCATCTGCCTGCCTGTCTTTTCTATGTACTCATATGCTTTTTTCATTGGTCCGATCTTTGGAAACAAACCAAGGGCAAACAAAAAGGCAATGACACACGCCACGATAGCATAGAACATAAACGGAATGGACTGAACAAATAAAGAAGTCGCCTCCGCTCTGCTGCTGATTCCCTTAGCATCCGCGATCTGAAAGATAATGAAATACCCCCATGCACCGATCGGTAACATGGCAGAGATACAAATACTAAATGTACGAATCACAAATGCCATCGCTAGTCTTGGCTTTTTTATCACATCCATGATCGGTGAAAATGCAGCACCGGAAGTCAGCGCAGACACATAATCATCAATGGACATGACCGCCGAATAGATACCGGAAGCGGCTAAAACCATCTTTTCCTTTTTGCCAAACCTGGAGGTAATAAAATGGGTAAATGCCTTTGTACTACCACTGCGTTTCAGTGCAATGATGATACCGCCACACAGGAAAAAGGACATATACATCTCAATGTTTTCCTCGTCTGCCAATACCACCAGCAGATCTCCAAAAAACCCCTGCACAAATCCAAGTTTATACCACAGAATATACATGGAAACCGTACCCATCAATAAGCTCTCCATGACCTCTTTTGTCACCAGTGCATAGATAAACAGACCTGCCAAAGGTACCAGAATCCATATCGTTCCCTCCACCATACTTCTGGGAACCAACAATAACACCACGTTAAAGATGATCCAAAAGATCCATAGTTTGACCATCTTAGGTTCGATCCGTTTCGGATTCATATAATATAGAATCCTCGCCGGAATAAATGACGACTTCTCCATAGCCTAACCTCCATTTCCTCTCATACGTATCTTAGACCACTCGCACCTGTGCGCATCCTTCGGTGCATTTTTATCGAATCGGAGAAATTTCCGATTTGACAAGAAAGAGTTTCCGCGAAACTCTCCGCCGGAGTGCGATCCACACGGAGTGTTTCTATCGAATCGGAGGAATTTCCAATTCGATAAAAAAAGATGCCAGACCGATCCATGGATCACATCTGACATCTTTGTCATAAACACGTTTTGTTTTGATACGACTACCTTAAACCATGGTATCGTACCAGGGTCAAGACGTATTTTATATTTTTTTCTAAAAATCCCCTATAAAAATTAGCTTGGCACAGCAAACTTACTGTCACACATTATTTTCCTTCTGCGTATAACCGCTCAAACAATGCGATGAAATCTTCTTCCCGCATCAGCACCGGATTATCAAAGGTCTCATCTGCATTTGCTGCCGTCCTGGCTAACCGTGGAAAATCCCCAGGGTCCACCATATCCATCTCATGGAAATGCGGAATCTCCAATGCATCCGCCAGCCGTTGCATCTCATCCACCCCTGCGATTGCTGCCGTCTCCGTATCCATTCCCGTGACATCCACGCCCAATGCCTGCGCTACCGCCGCATAACGCTCCGGTGCGCCCGGGATGCTTAAACGGGATACTGGTGCTAACATCATCGCATTTGCCACCCCATGGGGAATATCATAATAACCGCCCAGTGCCTCTGAGATCGAGTGGACGCTGGCCACATCCGAATTGCCAAACGCCATTCCAGCCATTGTACTGGCCGCTAACATCTGATCCAGAGATTCCGGTGTATGCTCCCTGACTGCTGTCTCCAGATTTGCAACAATCATTTGGATGGCCTGGATCGCCACTGCATCCGTCAGAGGATTGGATGCCTTACATACATACGCCTCCACTGCATGGGTCAAAGCGTCCATACCTGTCGAAGCCAAAATCTTTCCAGGCAGATGGTCCATCACCTCCGAATCCAGCAGAGCAACCTTCACACTCACCATCGGTCCCCAGATACAATCCTTTTCCAGCGTCCGGGTATTATTGACGATAGATTCATGCGTCACTTCACTTCCCGTACCACAGGTGGTAGGAATACAGAGTAGCGGCGCGATGGGTTTCTCCAGATTCCCTTCATACCAATCCTCACATTTCCCACCATTGGTCATGATGGCACCGATGGCCTTCGCCGTATCCATAGCCGAACCACCACCGATGGCAACCAGATAATCAATCCCCTGCGCCACCGCATAAGCAGCCCCTTTCTCGATATCCACATCTCTGGGATTCGGTACAATCTCTGACCATATCAGATACTCGGCGCCGGCTTCCTCTAACGAATCCGTCACACGCTCCACCAGTCCGGTGCTCAATAAACCCTTATCCGTCACCACCAGACCTTTGTTTCCCAGCTTAACCGCTTCTTCTCCCACTCTTGCCAGCTCTCCGCGGCCAAATATAATCTTTGTGGGGGTAAAAAATTCAAACATTTCCATCGTTCTCCTCATTTCTGCGAGACCAACTTCGCTCGTCTTATCTGTCCTGTCATTTCGTAATATTTGCATCATGCACAGATACAAACTTACCAAACTGCATTTTCATGATCTGTCATTAATATAAAGTATGGAATCATACCAGAGTCAAACATCATCTGTACGATTAAAATATATCACTCCAGTCAAAACATCGAATATTAGTCCACATCTGGGAGATCCGCTGATTGGTCTCTGTACTAAAGGTATTCATGACAGCACTTCTGTCCAACACCTCCTCCGGTGGGTATTGTGCATATAACTGCCGATTCCATTGATCCGGTGTAGTCCATAAAACATACCGCGAATCTTCCGTCTCTCCCTCGCCTGCAAAGAAGTACCCCAGCGGATATTCCACCACATCTGCCTCATTTTCTGCACCATAACAATATTTCACATATTCATAGATCCGTTCGTCCTCTCCCCCGGAGATCCCAGAGGTATATCCGACATAGTACATATTCCGAATCACATTATCCGGTCTGGACAGAAAATTCACAAATGCCTCCGCTGCCTTTTGCTTCTTGACATCTTTGGCTACCCCATTTTTCATCATACACCATCCATCGAACCAGAGATTGGTACACTCTTCTGGTACGGAATATGCCAGTTCCACACCGTCCTCCTCTGCCTGATCCAGAGAATACACTGCATCCCCTGACCACTGCATATTTGCCAGCACCTTCCCGGTGACCATATCCGCTTTACCACTGTCTGTCTCCAGAGAATAGGCATTTTTTCTCATCTCGGACAAGATGTCTTCGACCTGGTCTACCGTCTCCTGACTGGTATCGTTCATCACCTTGGTTAGCTGGTCTGCATAATCTGCCGCCTGTATAAAAGCAGGATCTGAGATCTTCTCCGCATTGAGAATCCCCAGTGCGATGAAATAGGAGTCCCGGACCCCATCCTTCATGGTGATCCGCTTAGCATAGGCGGGATTCAAAAGCATATCCCAGTGCTTCACATCCTCCGCAGACACCTCCGCCGGATTATAAACCAATCCCATCGTTCCCCACATATAGCAGGCGCCATAGTGGCTGAGTTTTTCTCCACCGATGTTCAAATCCTCCATGCGGGAACTGATATAGGCCGAAACCCCTCGCGCATAATAATTTTCCGGTTCTGTCGTATTAAAAAACTCATCCGAAAAGGGCTGAAGCCGTTCCTCCTGCATCAGTTTCATAATCATATATTCGGAGGGACACACCAGATCAAAGACATTGCCCAGTGACATCTGATTGTATAGTTCCTCATTGGTGCCATAGGTGGAATATTCCACTTTTACCTTTTCCCCATAGGTATCCTGATACCACTTCTCAAAATCTTCCGTCATGGGATGAATCCCACGGATCTCGGTGCCGTCTTCCAGTTCTATGGTTTCCTCCGCATCCCATCCTCCCTCGTCAATATATTCCTCAGAATTTGCCACACGCAGCACTGTCACATCGCTATCCTGCTTCCCACAGCCTGCGAAAACACATAATCCCAGAACTGTCACTGCGCTCCACAGCAAAACTCGTTTATGCATTTCTCATCACACCTTTCTACTTGTGTTCTGTTGTTTAATCATCGGCAGCACATTCATCAATACCACGAACACTACCACCAACAGAAAGATCACAGTAGACAACGCCCAGAGTGCTGTCTTAATCTGTGTCTGCGCTCCCTTGGTGGCATTGACCACATAGGTACTGATGGTGTCAAACACAGCAGGCTTGGTATATGTCGTGATAAAATAATCATCCAGAGACAGCGTAACAGATGTCATAAAACCAGACAGCACTCCCGGTACCAGTTCCCGCAAAACCACCTTGCGGAGTGCCTGTGCCGGAGTACAGCCCAGATCCAGTGCCGCTTCATAGAGGAAAGGATCCATACCCTTAAGTCTGGGCATCACCGATAGATATACAAACGGCGCGCACAATGCAGTCTGACCTATCACCAAGGGAATGTAGGTATCTTTATCCACACCCCAGAACACAATCAATAAGATACAAACCGAAAATCCTGTGACCACGTCTGCATTCACCACGGGAATCTGATTCGCCAGTTCCACCCCTGTCTGCCAGATGCGCCTGCTATAAAAGGTACCGATGGCACCTAAGGTTCCTAACAATGTGGAAATCAAAGCTACCACCAGGGCTAAAATCACGGTACCCAGAATCATTTGCTTTAACTCTGGAGTGGTAAACAGGGTGACGTAATTATGTAGGGAAAACCCACGAATCGACCCAATCATGGTAGATTTGGTAAAGCTATACACAGCCAGAATCAAGATCGGCAGATAGAGAAACAATAGCACCAGACCGATCCATGCATACGCAAAAATCCTCTTTTTCATAACGTCACACCTCCCCTTTGTTCCGTTTGATCTCCCGCCACCTTGGAGCTCAAACCAGAGATCACAAAGATCAGCAACAACAGAATAACCGATATCATAGAGCCATTATGCCAATCATAGGCACTAAAATAACTGCCGATCAGACTGCCCATGATATAGGTGCTGTTGTAAACCATATCCAAAACCACATAATTGGTCATAGCTGGCAAGAACACCATCGTCACACCACTGATAATCCCCGGCATAGACATAGGAATGATCACCTTCCACATCACCTGCCACCATCTCGCCCCCAGATCCTGCGCCGCCTCCCAGAGCTGGTCATCCAGTTTGGAGATCGAAGTGTACAATGGCATGATCATAAAAGGCAGGAAATCATAGGTCATACAAAAGATTGTGTTAAAAAAGGGATGATACGCCAGATTCCCCTCCAGTACATTTAAAATCTCTTTGACTGCCGTAATACGCAAGGTAAAATTTATCCACATGGGCATTACCAGCAATACCAATAACACACCGCCCCGTCGAAACGGTCCTTTTGCCAGCAAATATGCGGTGGGGTATGCCACCAGCAGACACACTACCGTGGTGACCAGTGCAATGACCACACTGTACAATAACGTCCCCAGCGTCTTACCATTGGTAAAGAAATTCCTAAAATTCTGTAACGTCCATTGCCCCTGCCCATCCGTCAAGGCATAGTAGCACACCACCAGCAGCGGCAATATTACAAACAATAGCAAAAATAACACATAAGGAATATTCAGATTTTTCCTGGAAAATCTCATATCGTGCCACCCCCTTTACGATTTCACATGATACACGATCTTATCTTCCGGAATGACCACGCTGACATAATCCCCGATATTCCACAGATATTCATCGTTGACATAATAATCCACTTCATTTTTGCTTCGCACTATATAGCTGTAATGATCCCCCTTATATATGATAGAAACGATATGCCCCTGTACGGTACCGGCTTCGGGATCATCGCTCAGATCAGCGTCTGCCGGATTAAAATAGGCATCCACTTTCACCCCTTCTGTGGCAATGTAGTTTCCATTCCCCGTATATAGCAGTCCATCTTTTAGTACAGCTCCCGGATAGATTCTGGTCATATCCACCTTCAAACTATTATCGACGAAACGCAAACGCATCTCATCATCAATGATGCCGGTGAAATGATTCTTGGCGATATCATACGGCATCACATGAATACCATCCGGTTCAATATTGATTCCCACCGATTCTCCCTTTGGCAAATCCCGCTGTCCCTGAACCACAATCTCATTTTTTCCATGAAGCACTGTAATCTCATAGTACGTTCCCTTAAAGATGGAAGAAATCACTTCTCCTTTCAGTTTGCCGATCTCCGGCTTGGTCAACACTGCATCCTCTGGACGAATCACCGCTTCAATCTTGGTGCCAACCGGATAATCATCTACACAGACAAATTCCTGATCGCAGAAGGTCACTTTTCTCTCGCCTGTCATCACACCGTTGAAAATATTACTCTCTCCGATGAAATCCGCCACAAAGGCATTTGACGGTTCATCGTAGATCTCCTCCGGCGTCCCTGCCTGCTGAATACGTCCATCTGCCATCACGACGATTTTATCCGACATCGTCAATGCTTCCTCCTGGTCGTGGGTGACAAAGATAAAGGTGATCCCCAATTCTTCATGCATCTGTTTCAGTTCCAGCTGCATCTCCTTGCGCATCTTGTAGTCCAATGCCCCCAATGGCTCATCTAACAGTAGTATCTCCGGTTCGTTGACAATGGCTCTGGCGATGGCGATACGCTGTTGCTGTCCACCGGACAAGGTGGAGATATGCCTCTGTTCAAACCCTTCCAGATCCACCACCTCCAGGGCATGTTTCACCTTTTGATCAATCTCCTGTTTGGACCGTTTTTTTAACTTCAACCCAAATGCAATATTGTCATATATGTTTAAATGCGGAAACAATGCGTATTTCTGAAAAACCGTATTGATGGGACGTTTGTTGGGCGGCACTTTGCTGATATCTTCTCCATGCAGCAAAATCTCTCCGGATGTAGGGGATTCAAATCCTCCAATCATTCGCAGTATCGTGGTCTTGCCACACCCGGATGGACCTAAAAATGTGACAAATTCGCCCTTCTTGATCTCCAGATTATATCCTTCGATCACCGCAGTATCTTTCTCATAACATTTGGTAATGTTGCGTAACTCAATGATAGTCTCTGCCATTTCGCCGACCTCCTTTTATCTGGAAAAAAAGAGAACTTAACCTTACACCGCTTTGTGTTTCGTTAAGTCCTCTTTGTTTACTTTTTATGTCTTGTTATATTAAACCATGGCACCATACCAAAGTCAACTATTTTTTTCATTCCGTCACAATCCACTTATCTGCTTCCCCGAAAAGCCTTCGCAATGGTGGATATGCTGGCAATGAAAAATAATACATAACCAACTGCCAGATCTCTCACAAAGACGCTCATAAGATCTAAATATTCTAAATGCTTAAACAAATTTCGGAACATAAACCCGAAAGATACATCCACATCCTGATTCTTAAATGCCTGTACTACTGCCAGCGTCATCGCCAACTGTTGTGCCAGAAAAATCATCACAATGGACAGGATCACACAGATCACCACACCCTTGGTATCCAAAGATTTTCCCAATTTCTCATATCCGAACATAGCACAAACGATCATTACAGCACCGGCGATCCCTGCCAGATATCCCAACTGATAGATCAGCACCCACAATGCCACACCAACCAGTGAACCAAGCAATGCCCCCACTGTCCCGGTAATCACATTGGACCGAACCACCTCCGGTGTATACGGAACGGCCGTGGACACTGCCATACCGTCCTCTGGATACCCTGTACCAGTCTGCATGTTCATGGCACCCTCTGACTGCGTCTGGATATTTTGCCAGTCGCTTTCCATGCCCGTCATAGATGCGCTGCTTTGCCAGTCTGCTTCTGTCTCCGTTATCAGACCATTTGTCGATGCGTTTTCCTGCTTCATCGCCCCGCTTACTCCCGTGGCATTCCCTGGATTTTCCCATTCGTTATTCATTTTTTTCCTCCATTCCGTTTTGGATCATCAGATCTGCTTATCCACTCGCAGTCCTTTGATATCCACATCTAATAAAACCTGATCCTGAATCAGATTTTTCACATTGGTTTGCATGCTGTCGCTGGTCTGCTGCCCAAACGTCATTGCCTGAAGCGTAGCAGACAATACGGAACTCATCAATTCTTCCTCCGCCTCTTCCCGCTCTGCTTCCTCTGCTTTTATCTTTTCCCGCTTCACTTTCTCTTCCAGCGCCTTTTCCTGATTCTCTGCGATCTCCGTCTGCGTCTCCGCATTCTTTTCTTCCAGCGCATCCACTCCCTCTTCAAACAGTGCGCCGATCCGTTCCTGATTTGCCGCATCCATAATATCCTCTGCCGCATCCATAGCCTCGGTCATAGGATGTACCTTTAGCAACGCCTTTTGTGTGGCATATATCGTAGCCTTGCCGATCTCGATATCCCGCCTGGCTGTATTGATGTTATCCCGATACTGCTGCTCTTCCTTGTCACAGAGAAGCATATCCTGTTGATACATAGTCCGTTCATGCAGCGTATTCAGATGCTCCTGTTCCTCCTCTGTCAGCATATATTCCTCATGAAACGGATCTCTCTGATGTTGCTCTGCCTTCTGCATCAGTTCCAGATCCTTTTGTTCCTGACTATCCGGATCTACCTGATACGTATTCTGTATCCGCTCCCGTCTGCTCTGAACATTATCAATCCCATCATAATATCCACGGATACTCTCTTGCAACTGCTGGATATGCGCCGCTTCCTCTGCCATCCCGTCATCCGTATTGACATCATCTTCCAACTGATCCAGAATGGTTTTGATAGCCCTTCTCTGTGCCAGAGCGTACTTCTCACTTACCTGATCCTGCGTATCCCCCTGCGTAATATCCCCCAGATAAATGCTCTGACGTTCCTCCTCCTTTTGCTTTCTGTGCGACCGGGTATATCCGGTGTCAGCAACCACCTTACCCCCGGATGAGATATCCTGTTTGGGGTAAATGCCTCCGATTGAAAATCCATTTTCCATACTTTCCTCCATTCTGCCGCCCTCGTCCGGCGGCATAAACAGCTGTGTCACGTACACGAAACCTGTCTGACCTCCATTTCAGACTCTCTATAATATATCGGCTAATCGGAACAAATGCCCAAGTATGAAATATGGCTAGTGTGAAATA
>JAUNIU010000263.1 GCA_030523265.1 Eubacteriales bacterium
AAACACGGAAAACCTGTCAGCATGGTGCAAGTTTACGAAGAGGCGCATAAATAAATGATCGAAACGGTAAAGCAATAGACCTTCATCAAGGCGTAAGGTTGCTGGCAGAATCTGCAATCTACCGGATTTTCCTTCGACAATCTTTCGCTGATACACGCAGGGCAGATATTACGGCAAAATAAGTAGTTCATCAGATAACCACCAGTTATCCCCTGCCAAAAAGCATTTCACTATTTGTTTTTGTGGTAATATGTGGTATGATATTAGTAATGTCGGGAGACTTTGCTTCCGGCAGATCAGAAACTTATTTGCAAAAGAGAAAATCAATAGATTTTCGGGATTTTGTAAAGCCAGAGGGCAAGCTTGATGGAGCGAAGCAAACAGGGTTCGTATGTTGCATCGGGCGAAGAAAGGAGTATATCATGAAAAGAAAGCGACTTATGGCAGTCTTATTGAGTCTTGCGATGGTGATGACCGCAACACCGCAAAGTGCTGCTGCCAAGACGGTGAATGTGAAAAATGCAGGGACGAAAAAAGTCATGCCTGTGGGAAGCAGTTTCACATTGGCAACTAACATGAAAGCATCTAAGCTTACATTTACTTCCACGAAGAAAAATGTAGCCAGTGTATCAAAGAATGGTCAGGTGGTGGCAAAAAAGACCGGAAAGGCTACCATCAAGATTAAACAAAAAGGGAAAAAAGGAAACAGTAAGACAGTTAATATCGTGGTAAAGAAACCAACGGGTTATACCATTTCCGCTAAGACTGGCAAGAATTTATACACGATAGGTTCGTTGAAGTTAAAGGCAAAGAAAGGGTATCGGGTTTATTATACGACTTCTGGGACATTCAAAACCAGTCAAAAACTGAAATCCGGCAAAACTTTAGAGATGAGCGTAACCTCAGCCATGACACTGAAGGTTTTTGCAGTGAAGAATGGGAAAAAGGTAACGAAAGCATATTTAAACCGTAAGAAGATATCGAATCGCAATTACGGGGAATATACATATTCTTATTTTCCACCATGTGGCGGCACGGGTGACGGATCTATCCCTCCGGCTAAGCAGACGGCTACACCGGCTGCGACGCAGCAGACTACAGAGGCTACAGCATCACCAAATCCATCTCCGACAACAGGGAGTGGTCAAAAGGAAACGCCACCTCCGGCAGAAAAACCTACCATGGGACCGCCTCCGGTAGGCCCAACGGCGGAACCGACACCGAAAGGGGCAGGAGATAGTGGCTATACCGGAGATGATGCGGGGCAGGCATATGTGGAGCCAACCAAGGCAGAATATACCGAGGCGGATATGGATGACACCATTCCGGAGGAGGCTACCCAGATAACGATACCGGTTACACCGCCAACGGGAAAAATATCGGAATCAAATTATGAACTCTCTAAGAAAAATAAATTGACAATCACGGCAGAGGGAACTTATGTCATTCGTACAGAGGATGCCGAGAACACAGCAGTCAACGGTTTGATTGAGGTGAAGAAGGAATTGGGTACCGTTCATTTGATTTTGGACGGTGTGCATTTGACCTCGGATAAGATGACAAGCAGTGATATGACAGAAGATACCGGACTGATCACCATCGGGAAAGGGAATACCAAAGTGATTATCACGGCAAATGCAGGTACGGTCAACACATTGACAGATGTGGGAGAGACTGGCGTGGATGCCGAAGATGCCAGTGTTACATATCCTTGTGGAATCTTATCAAAAAAGGAAACCCCGCTGACCATCAATGGATCCGGTACCATCAATATTACTTCTCCAAACGGCAGCGGTATAGTGGCAAAGAATCTCTTAAAAATTGTCAATACTACTGTCCATGTGGGAACCGAGGAGCAATCCGTAGGGCATAATGGAATTTCCGGCAAATTGGGCTTATTTACGAAAGAAGCAGTTCTGGAAGTATATTCTGAGAATGATGCTGTAAAGAATACACTTGATTCGGATGATCTTACGATTGATGAGGGGTTGACGGGAACAGAACTGGAAACCAGACAGCAGGAAGTTACCGAGCTTTCTTTGTTGGGTAATATCGAATTAGATGGTGGTACCTATGTCCTGGATTCCCAGAATGGGGATGCTATTTCGGCATTTCGCACGCTGTCACTGAATCCTGCTTCCCTGACAGCCACGACACATGCAGTGGAAAACATGGGTAAGACCGCGGATGAAGCACAGGAAAATGATGGAAGCTACAAGGCAGTCAAAGCAGGAACTACGATATATGTTGCAGATACCGCAGGAAATATCATTTTGGATACCACGGATACATGTTCAGAGAGCCGTACCCATGGTGACACGAATGATCCGGCAGCGGATGATACACTTCACTGCGATGGATCGATTAAAATAGATGGCGGTACCATTCGTATCGCTTCTGGCGATGATGGGATTCATGCAGATAGCGGCGTTATGATTACAGGTGGTGATGTGAGAATTATGGAAGCCTTTGAGGGTATTGAGGGCGTAGATGTAACCATCAGTGGAGGTACAATATCTGTGATTTCCAGAGATGATGGTATCAATGCCGGAGGAGGCAACAATGCCAGTGGTAATGACGGGTTTATCAGCAAGCCGGGAGAAAGCAGTGCTACGACGAAATCACAGATCATTATTTCCGGCGGGACGATTACCGTGGATGCACAGGGGGATGGTTTGGATTCCAATGGAAACATCTTTATAAAAGGAGGTTCCCTGACCATTAATGGTCCGACAAATGGTGGGAATGGTGCCCTGGATTATGGTGATCAGGGTTGTGTATGTGAGATATCTGGTGGTACATTGATCGCAGCAGGTGCCAAGGGAATGGATCAGTCACCTACCGATGGTTCCAGCCAGCCAACGGTGAATGTACAGTTTAGTAACACACAGGCTGCCCAAACCATAGTGGTCATCAAGGA